>CANPYO010000023.1 GCA_947588645.1 uncultured Akkermansia sp.
TCACGGCGGCAAGTCAGACGATGACAAGCGCCACGGTGGGCGGCGGCTCGTTGACGCTGGCGAGTGGTACGACCGTGACCGGCGCGCTGACCGTGGATAGTGGCACGCTGAATTGGACGGGCATGTTGACGGCGGGTGCGCTGAAGGGCTCTGCAAGTACCCTTGTCTCTGCCGAGAGTAGTCTGGAATTGACCGGTAACGGTGGCAGCGATTTCGCCGGTACGGTGACTCTGGAAGGATTGACCGTGGGCGGCACGTCGGATGAGCACTCCCTGGGGGGAGGCACGGTCGGCACCTTGACGGTGAGCGACAACGCTACTTTGAAGCTGACCGGCGATTTGGGTGTGACGACCACGCTGACCGGCGAGGGCAACATCACGGGCGAAAATGGTTCGCACACCGTGACCGTCTCCGGATTCACCACCTTCACGGGCGATATTACGAACGTTAATTTGACCTTCAACGGCGAAAGCAGTAGCACATTCGGGGGCAGCTTCAGTGGCAGCGAGCTGGAGGTGACCGGCACGGGTCCGTTGACCATCGAGAGCACCGAGACCAAGAACGTGACGGCGACCTCGACGAGCATCAGCGGTGGGCTGATTGTGGGAACGACAACGGGTGAGGTGCGCCTCGGCGCGGTGAGTTTGACCGGCAGCGGCAAGCTGACGGTGAACGGCGCGGCTACGATGAGCAAGTTGACGGGGGATGCCGCCGCGACTTCCATCGGCGGCACGGGGACGCTCACGCTGAATGGGACGACCAACAGCAGCTTCGCCGGCGGGTTGGGAACGGGCGAGACTGATGCGCTGAACCTCACGGTGAAGCTGACCGGCAGCAAAGACAACAACATCCTGACGCTCACCGGGCCTGTCGGGTACTCGAATACTACGGGCACCATCACCTTGGAGGGCGGCGTCTTGAATTTCGGCGACGCTACGACCAAAGGCAGCGGTGCAATCAGTCTGCAGACACTCACCATCGGAGATAGCACCACGGTGAATGTGTACAGAACCGGCACGAAGAACATCAGTCACATCGACCTAGCTGGTGCGAACAGCACGCTGGTGATTCATGGCGGGACAGATGGAGCTGCGGGCGGTGCGAATGCGTGGACGGGTGGTGCATACGATAGAGAAAACTCTCGCTATGCGAGTGGTGATGGCACGATCGAGCTGCTCGGGCTGGGCGACTATACGAATGGCGCCAGTGGTAAAACTTCTCAAGGCATTTTCTGGGCGCTGGTGTCGAAAACAGTAGGTGCCGATCATACCATTGGCAAGATTGTCCTTGGTTCCGATGGTGAAGGTGAAAGTACGACGGGATCGAGAGTGAAGTTCGACGGAGGCATGGCAGACGGTGTCGGGGGACATAAACGCATGGCCAATGTGAAGGCACTGGAGGTAAAGGACGGCAGCACCATAAATATCGCCAGTTCGGATATTTTAAGTGAGAAAAATGCGGGTGGCAGTACTCTCTACTTGAACGGAAATGGATACGTGCCAGCTGGCAGGGCTCAAGGTATCGGTGCTCTGCTAGTGAACAACAGAGGAGTAGCCTCCGTCGCATGGGATATCGTGGCCGAAAGTGACACGGTCATCGAGGTGGACGCCAATTCTACAGGTAAGTTCATGGGCAAGCTGAACGCTCAGGAGCATACCATTACCAAACTTGGCGGCGGTATCATGAGGCTTGAGGGCACCACTGAGAGTACCGGCACGCTGAATGTGAAAGGCGGCAAGCTACAGCTGGCTTACTCCGAGGAAAGTAGTCTGTCAACGTACAGCATTGTGTTGGCAAACGGATCGTCCGGCGACTACGGTACGCTGCAGCTGCAGGATAGTGCGACTGAGGACAAGACGTACCAGGTGAAGGATCTGAGCGGGGATGCTACTGCTACTACCATCGCACGGGTAAGCTTGAATGCTACAAAGGTGACACTCGAGCTGTTGACGGCGGATGATAAGACCTCCTCGGCGGGGGTTGGGGAGAACGTGAGCCTGACGATGGGCGGCACGGGCAAGCAGACGCTGAGCGGGGCCTTTGCAGGTGCGGACATCACGGTGTCCAGCAACGGCGAATTGGTGTTGGGTTCTGGGAGCAACAATGTGGAAGCGACGCGCGACGTCTCGTTCACGGGAGCAGGCACGCTGACCTTTGCGAATGCGAGCAACAGCATCGACGGTACGCTGAGCGGCGAGAGCGGTACGCTGCAACTGACCGTCGACTCAGACAGCAGCACGGCGACCCTGAGCGTGGGCGCGTTGGACGGGAAGGTGGCGCTGAGGGATGGGAGCGGTACCGCGTTCAGTGGTACGACGAGCAAGCTGGACCTCACCATCACGAAGGGGGTAGCGAGCGAAAGCGTTGCGGACGCCACCTACGAGGGCGATTTGGTGCTGAACAGCCTGACGATGCGGGCGTCTGGCGAAGCGAACGTGCAGACCCTGAGCGGGAGAGTGACGGCTGCGACCACGACGGTGAGCGGCGGCAACTTGACCGTGGGCGCGGCGGGCAAGACAGTCAAGCTCGGAACCTTGACCGTCAACCAAAACGGCACGCTGACGGTGAGCGACAGTGTGAGCGCCTCGGATTTGAAGGACGCAGAAGAGGGCAGCAACCGCACCATCACGGGCGATGGCACGTTGACGCTCAACTACTCAGGTAATGCAGCAGGCGCATACAGTGGCGCCATCGGCGTGGCATTCGTGTACAACGGGATAAATGATGGTGGAAAGGACGATACCTTTGACTTGAAGGGAGACTTCACGGGCAAAAGCCTGACGATGGAGAAAGGCAAGCTGACGCTGAGCGCGGAGACTGACTTGGAGAATACAACCGTGGCGGTGGACGCCGGTGAGTTGGTACTGACGGCGGCGACGAAGGTTGGAGCCACGACGGTAGGCACCGGCACGCTGACACTGAGTGCGAGCGGCGAGGTGGGTATGAAGAGCCTGGATGGCACTGGCGGCGAGGTGAGTGCTACGGGGACGCTGAAGCTGACGGGAACTGACGCAAGCAGCTTCACGGGTACGTTGGAAGCGAACGGCTTGACCACGGGGACTGCCCAGGTCACGTTGGGTCAGGCAACCATCACCGATACGCTGAGCGTCGGAGGCGGTAACTTGATCATCTCGGACGGCAAGGGGGTGACGGCCGGGAAGCTGGCGGGAACGGGAGCTATCAAGAAGAATGCAGGCGGCGAGGGCACGGGAACGGGCATGTTGAGCTTCGGTGGCGTGGCAGAAAGTGGGTACAGCGGAGCTATCGAAGTAGCGAGTACGTACACGGGCGGTGGCGAGGTGACGCTGGGTGGAGCGTTCACGGGCAGCAGCCTGACGGTGAGCGGAGGCGGCAAACTGACGTTGGGGACGGCGCTGACGGGTGGCACCGGGACAGTGGTGCTGAGCAACGGCGGGCTGAGTCTGGCGGCGGGCAGCACGATTACGAACCTGAATGCGCAGGGCTCGTCAGAGAAGCGTGAGTTGACGTTGGCGGCTGGCGGCGCTAATACGATCACCGCAATGACGGGCTCGCTGACGGCGTTGCATGTGGCGGGCGAGTTGACGTTGAGTGCGGGTGATTACAGCTTCGGAGCGATCACGTTGGATGACAATGTGGCTTTGAACTTTGCGTTTAGCTATGATAAGACCAGCAAAGAGACAGCCACGAAGATCACGCTGAAGAGTTTGTCGAAGGATCACACGCTGAATCTGGTGATCACGGATACGATACTGGCCGAGCTGACGAAGGCAGTCGGCGAAAATTCGGAGTACGGCTATCAACTCTTCGAAGGGGACGGCAAGACCGGTTTGACTAATGTGGAGGTGGACCTCTCTCAGCTCAGTCCGGATAAAGGGCTGACAAAAGGCTGGGATTTGTACGTGGATAACCAGGGTCAGCTGGTGTATGAGAATCAAGAGGCGAAGGGGCTCTTCTGGAAGGGCGAGGGCGACCGAACGTGGACGGAGGAGGATAATAACGACTGGCAGTACGAGTCGGAGAACAAAGCGGTGTTCACCACTGGCGAGACGAAGAAGGTCACCTTCAACAGTAGAGGAGAAGGTCATCAAACAGTCACTTTCTCGGGGAACTTGTCGGTGAGCAGCATGACCGTGGAGGATCTCGCATACACGTTCAACGCAGCGGAAAAAGGGGATGATAGCCTGACGATTGGGGACGGGACGGAGAAAGACGGCGCGTTGCAGTTGAATTCGGCAGCGATCTTCAATGGCGCGGTGACGCTCAACGGAACGCTGAAGGGTGGGGGCGACATGACGTTGACCGGCGGGACGATGACGGTGAATAGTACTCTGTCGACCACGGTGGGCACGGGTTACGAAGGCACAATTAAGCTTTCGGGCGGCACGTTGAAGGCGAGAGGCGAGGTGAAGGTCGAGGCGGGTGAGATAAAAAGCGGGAATAACAGGCTGGAGAGCACCAGCAGCACTGATCTAGAAAGCGTCTTTAACAAGCTGACGGCGACGTTGGGTGGGGGAGGAGACCTGACGGTGCTGGGCGATCTCACGCTGAGCGGGACGTTGGGAGGCAGTCTTGCGCTGGACAACACGAGTACGGTGGTAACGGCTAGTGGTCTGAAGGTAGCCGGTATATCAAACGGCGGGCTGAGTTCGGGTGATGTGGGTAAATTGACCGGCACCATCACGGTGGATAGCACTTCTGCCCAGACTAGCACCTTCAGCGGGGCGGTGGATTTGACTGAGCTCACGTTGGGAAATAAAGACGCTACCGATCACCCGGCGATTCAGCAGACGTTTGATGGCACGACGACGTTGACGAAGGCGACGGTGAACAAGGGGGCGACGCTGATCTTGAGCGCTGGGGGCGCCACCGTGAGTGCGGCGGAAGTGACCGGCACGTTGAAGATGGCGAGCGGTAATCTGAGCAGCCTGACCGGCGAAGGTACGTTGGAGATCACTGACAATGGCACGGTCTCGCTGAGCGGCACAGGCAACACGATCGGCAACCTGAAAGGCTCGGATGGCAGCATCGGAGGCAACGGCAGTCTGAAGCTTGTCTACACCGATAAGACGGCTGCCCCCCCCGCCTCGTTTGGCGGCGACATCGCCGTGGCCTTCGAGTATGCAGGAACGGCAGGCGAGCATGCCACGGACAATGCGACCTTCGAGCTGAGCGGAACCTTTAGTGGCAGCACGTTGACGGTGACAAGCGGCACGCTGAAGTTGACGACGAGCGGCACGATCGACTTCACCCAGGAGAGCGCCAAGACCGGTGTGACAGTGTTGAAAGGCGCGATCTTGGAGCTTGGCGGCGCGAGCACGACGTCCGTGACGGTGGGGGATCTTAGCACAGGAATAAGTGGCTCTCTGGTGTTGAGAGGTACCAGCACCAACAAGGTGACGGGAGCGGTGAATCTGGACGGAGCGACGCTGAAGTTCGCGAATGCGACGTCGCAAGGGGGAGAAGGGACCACTGTCGAGAACACCGTGGGAGGTAAAGTGACGTTGGCGAGCAACGGCACGTTGATTTGGGATGGAGTGCTAACGGTAGGCGGGTTAGATGGTGACGGCAGCCTGACAACGACGGCGGTCGGTAAGAGCCACAGCCTGACGATCAATGGTGACGGCGGCGAGTATAGTGGCACGTTGAATAACGACTTGTCGGTGACGATGTCGGGCGCGAGCGGCACGCAGAAGTTTAAGCAGGATAGCTATGGCAACGCGTTCACTGTGACAGCCGGTACGCTGGAGTTCAGCCATGCCACGGGCACGACGCTGAACGGAAAGGTGACAGTGAACGATGGTAAGTTGCAGTTGGATGCAGCCACGACCATCGCCGATCTGCACGGAACGGGTGGAACGGTGAGTGCGACGACGGGCACGCTGACGGTGAAGGGCGGTGAGTACAGCGGTACGTTGTCGGTGGCGGGCTTGACGGTGGATGGAGATTCAGAGCCGGCAGAAGGCAGCGCGACGTTCACCTTCAAAGGAACGAGTGATAGCCAAGTGGGCGTGCTGAATGTGGCGGATGGCGATATCTTGTCCTTGGACGGCGCGGACGTCAAGATGACGGCGACGGGCTTAGGCTCGGGTGCGGGCAGCATCACGGGCGCGGGTACGCTGACGCTGGCCAACACCGGAGAGGTGAACAACGCCCAGCTGGCCATTGGCAGCAATCTGACCTACACGGGAAGTGCGGCAGCGACGCTGGGTAGCTTCACGGGGTCGGAGCTGAAGTTGTTGACCGGCGCGAACGAGTTGACGATTACGCTTGACGATAGTGACGTGAAGGCCACGGTGGCAGCCGGCACGCTGAAGCTGGGTGGTGACGCCGATCCGGTGACGCTGGCGAGCTTGAGCAACGGCAATCCGGAAGGGGACACGGCCGGCACACTGGATGCGGCGGGCAAGAACGTGACGGTGAGTGGGACACTCGACTTCGATAAGGGCACGATCAAGGCGCAGAATTTGACGCTGAGCAATAACGACACAGGCACATTGAAGGATGCGACATTGAGCGGGACGTTGAGTGTGACGAACGTCCTCACCATTAACGGCAATGTATCGGCGGCGAGTTTGGGTAACGGCGGAGAGATCAATGGCTCTGGAACGTTGACCTTGACGGGCACGACGACGAGCTCCATGAAGATTGGCAGTGCGCTGATTTACACGGGCACGAGCGAGTCCACGCTGAGCGGAGACGTGACAGGAAAGGTCACGGTGAACACGGCGAGTGGCAGTCTGACGCTGAGCAAGGTGGATCAAACTTACGGTAATATCGAGATCAAGCAGGGCACGCTGGCGCTGGCGGCGGGCAGCACGATTACGAACCTGGCGGCGACGGAGGGGGTAGGAAGTAACCGTGAGTTGACGCTAGCGGCCGACGGAAACAAAGTTAATAAGATCGAGGGAATGTCGGGCTCGCTGACAGCGTTGAATGTGGCGGGTGCGTTGGAGTTGGGTGCGAACAATTACGACTTCGGAGCGATCACCTTGAATGGCGATGTGGATCTGAGCTTTGCGTTTAGCTATGATGATGTCAGCAAAGGGTCAGGTACGCAGATCACGCTGGATAGCCTGGCATCAGCCAAGGGCGGCGATTACAAGCTGAATCTGGTGATTACGGATACGATACTGCAGGCTCTGACGGCGGCAGTCGGCAAGAAGGGGACACCCTACGCCTATAATCTCTTCGAAGGGAGCGGCGAGTCCAAGTTGACTCTTGTGGAGGTGAAGCTCGATCAAGGGGTGACTCTGGAAGATGGCTGGGATCTGTACGTGGATAACGAAGGTCAGCTGGTGTATGCCGATCAAGCGGGGAAGGGGATCTTCTGGACGGGTAAGAGCGAAGACGGAGAATGGACGAATAACGATTCGGACGACTGGAGGTTCGAGGAGGGGCACTCAACAGTGTTCAAGAATGGCAGGAAAGTCACTTTTGGTGAGATCGATAAAACCGACCACGCTGATGTCATCTTCAGCGGTGCGCTGGAGGTGAGCAGCATGATTGTTGCAGAGGCTTATCAAGGTGACTCTGGTGAAACGGTATACTACTCGTTCACGGCAAAGGAAGGCGAAGGTAACTCCCTGACGATTCAAGCAGCAGAAGGCACAGAGCATAAGGCCATCTTGCAGCTGGATGCGGCGGCGACCTTCAATGGTACGGTGACGCTCAAGGGACAGCTGACGGGCAACGGCGGCTTGACGTTGGAGGGAGGTTTGATGACGATAGACGAGGATCTGACCTCCTACTCGGGTGCAATCACCTTGAATGGCGGCAGCCTGACGGCGCTTGGTACGCTGGCGAGTGCCATCGTGGTGAAAGACGCCGAGGGCAACACGCTGACCGGTAAGGATGGCGGCAGCTTGACGGCGAGTTTGAATGGTGACGCGGGCGCATCGTTGACGGCGGATGGTAAGCTGACCCTGAGCGGTTCGTTGACGGGCAAGGATAGTGCGGGCGGCGTGCTGACGCTCGGTTCGAGTGCTGATGTGACGACGGGCGAGGGCGATTTGAGCGTGGCCGGCGTGAGCGGCAACGCGGGCACGCTGAAGGGCACTATCACCATCACGGGCACGGGCAGCGACCATGCCGGCAAGGTGGGCGCGAGTGCGGCAGATGGTCTGACCATCACAGTGGGTTCGGAGGCCACGGCGGCGAGTCAGAAGTTCACGAGCAGCAGCGGTGTGTTCATTAAGAGCGCGACGGTGAAGAATGCGGGCAGCACCTTGACGCTGACCAACGCCACGGTATTGGCAGCCACTGTGGATGGCAAGCTGAGCATGGGAGGCGGTAGCGTGACTGGGTTGAGCGGCGCCAACGGTACGTTGGAGCTCGCCGAAGGTGATGGTGTGACGGTCACGGGCACGGACAACAACATCGGCACCTTGAGTGTGGGGTCGCATACCCTGACGCTGGGTGATGAAAGCGGCGCAGCGAGCTTGGAGGTGAAGACCCTGACGGGCGAGACGGGCACGATTGGGGGAGTCGCGAGCAGCAGCTTGACGCTCAATGACAGCACCGGCGGTGGCAGCTTCGGCACCATCGGGGTGGACTTCACGTACAACGGCGAGGCGAAGGAATTCAGCTTGACCAAGTTCACGGGCAGTGCGTTGACGGTGCAGGCCGGAACCTTGACGCTGACGCAGACCGGTACGGAGGACGACGGGGCGGCGATCATCGACTTGAGCAGCAGCAAGACGCTGTCGGTAATCGGCAGCTTGGTGCTGGGCGGTGAGAGTACGAGCAAGGTGACCGTGGGTGCGTTGAATAAGGACTCCCTGCAGGGCAAGGGCAGCCTGACGCTGAAGGGCACGAACGAGAACACGGTTGAGTCAGTCACGCTGGAGGGTGGCGCGACGTTGACGTTTGGCGCGGTGAGCGGTGATGGCAGCAAGAACGAGATTACCGGTCTTGTCACGTTGACCAACGGCACGCTGAATTGGACAGGAGAACTGTCGGTTGGTGGGTTGGCTGGCAGTGCGGATCTGAGCGACTCGGCAAAAAGAAGCCTGGTCATTACGAATACCGCGACTGGCAACACGTACAAGTACGACGGCGCGTTGAACGAGAACATCTCCGTGGAGATGAAATCGACCGGCAACACGCAGAAGTTCACCCAGAATAGCTACACCAACGCGTTCACTGTGACGGCCGGTACCTTGCAGTTCACGGCGGCGACGAGCCTCGGGACGGTGACGGTGAACGACGGCACGTTGGATCTGGATGCTGAAGGGGGCACGACGCTTACGAGCTTGAGCGGCTCGGGCGGCAAGGTGGATGCTGCGGGTAGGCTGACACTGGACGGAGAGAGTTCGTACGCAGGTCAACTTGCTGTCAAGGGGCTGATGTTGAACAACAAGCTCACTTACAGCAACACTGGGGCG
Source organism: uncultured Akkermansia sp. (assembly GCA_947588645.1). Lineage (GTDB taxonomy): Bacteria > Verrucomicrobiota > Verrucomicrobiia > Verrucomicrobiales > Akkermansiaceae > Akkermansia. Next base: position 9,366 of record CANPYO010000023.1, read on the forward strand.
ACTAACACCGTAGAAGCACTCGAGTTCGGCGCGAGTAGAAGTCTCGAGCTGAAAGACGGCGGCAAGATGACGGCGACCGACTTGAAGGGTGATAGCGGCTCCATCACGGGCAATGGCACGTTGACGCTGGATGACAATGCCGGCACCGGAAACTTCGGAGGCAGCATTGAGAGCAGCTTCGTGTACAACGGCAGCACTTATGATGTGAGTACGGTCGGCTTCACGCTGAGTGGCAATAATGCCATCGGCGGTGGGTTGACGGTACAGGGCGGCAAGCTGACGGTGTCGAAGGATACCCAGCTGGGCGTCGTGAAGGTGGAAGGCGGCGAGCTGGTGCTGACGGCGGCGACGAAGGTTGGAGACACGACGGTAGGCGCCGGTACGCTGACGCTGGGCTTGAGCGGCAATGTGACCATGACGAGCCTGAATGGCGCTGGCGGCAAGGTGAGTGCCGAGAACGCGGCGCTGAGTCTGACGGGAGGAAGCTCCTTCGGTGGCGAGCTGACCGCGAAGGGCTTGACCACGGGGGCTTCCCAGGTCACGCTGGGGAATGCAACCATCACGGAAACGCTGAGCGTTGGAGCGGGTGACTTGACCATTTCGGATGGCGGGAGTGTGACGGCTGCGAAGCTGGATGGTACGGGAGATATCGGGAAGGGCGACGCCGGCACCGGCAAGCTGGTGCTGACGACGAGCGCTGAAGGTGGCGTCTTCAGGAACAACATCGCGAGCAAGCTGGAGTACACGGGCGAGGGCGCGGTGACGTTGAGCGGTGAGGTGACGGGTGATGTCACGGTGGAGACGACGAGCGGCAGTCTGACACTGCAGAACATAGGGACGGACTCGAAGCTGACGCTGACCAACGGTACGCTGAACTTGAACCTGACGGGCGGCAATACCACTGTCAGCAAAGTGACCTTGAATAATGGTACGTTGAGCCTGGCGAGCGTTGTCACGTTGACCGATTTGGATGCAAGCGTGGAAGGCTCTGCGAAGAATCTGTCCGTCACCGGTGATGTGGCGATCAGCAAGATGGAGGGCAAGCTGACCGCGTTGGAGCTTGCGGCGAGTTCCAGCACGGATCTGAGCGCTCTGAGGACGGCGGATCTGGGAGCTATCACGCTGAATGGGGATGCAACCCTGAAGGTGGGCTGGGATGGCAAGGCTGCGAGCGACAATCTGACGCAGTTGACGGTGAGCGATCTGACAGGTGGGCACAAGCTGAATATCAACCTGAGCAAGGTGATAGACCTATTGCCGAAGGACGGGGACAAGAAAGGGTTGCTGTCATTGGAGGGTGTGAAGCTCTTCAGCGACGCGATTAGCTTTGCAAGCGACATCCATCTCACTGGCTACGAGTCCCTGTTGGATGATCGTTATCACCTTTCCTTGCTGGACACCGGTGTGTTGTCGTACAAGGCGCTGAAAGGTGTGCTGACGTGGAACGGCACGGGCGAAACCTGGGAGATGCCCTCCTTGGAAGAAGGGAAGAAGGGAGAGCTTGACTGGAACATCGGAACAGGAGACGCGACAGAGAAGACTTGGTTCACGGGAACGGACAAGGTGGTCTTCGATGAGACCGGAAAAGCTCATTCCACGGTCAAGGTTGTGGATGCAGTGGCAACCACCGGCAGCATGGAGGTGAGCCATGCGGGCTACACGTTCACGAAGGGCTCAACGGGAGAACCTAGCGGCGACTCGCTGACGGTGGGCAGTCTGAAGTTGGATGCTGCCACCACCTTCGAGGTGGATACCACGGTGAAGGTGACTTCAGGAGTTGACACGGCGACAGGTAATCTGACGGGTTCGGGCGCCATGACGCTGAAGGGCGCGACGATGCACATCGAAGGGGCGCTGAGCGATTACAATGGTGCAATCACCTTGGAAGGCGGCACGTTGAAGGCGGGTGGTTCGGTGAGCCAGAGCATCGCGGTTACGGGCAGCGGCGCGCTGGAGAGCACCAGCAAGACTGGACCTGACGAATCAGGCTATAACACGCTGACGGCGGGGTTGACCGGCTCCGGCGATCTGACGGTGACGGGCGATCTCGTGCTGAGCGGCGAGGTGGGTAAGCTGACCATAAACGCTCAGAACACGAAGGTGAACACGACCGAGGCGGGGTTGAGCGTGGCAGGTGTAGTAGGCGGCACGGGCTCGGACAGCGTGGGTACATTGAGCGGCACCATCACGGTGACGGGTGTTGCCGGTGAAGACGAATCTGTGACTGAGACCAGCTACTCGGGCTATGTGGATGGTTTGACGATCACGTTGGGCAGCGGCAGCGACGGCGGCAACAAGAAGGCGAGTCAAAAGTTCACGAACACGACGACGTTGAATGCGGCGGAGGTGCATGAGGGCAGCAAGCTGACGCTGGGCGGCGGCAATGGTGTCACAGCGACCTTGCAGGATCTGAGCGGCAAGGGCACCTTGGCGCTGGGCGGAGAAGTGACTTTGAAAGCTGCGACCAAGGGTGGTGCTAACGAGATCGGTACGTTGGAAGTGGGTACGTACACTCTGAAGCTGGGTGCGGGCGACGAGGTAGCGAGCTTGACGGTGAGCGATCTGACGGGCTCGGGTACGGGCATGATTACGGAAGGAGTGACGGGTGCGGCTGAAGGGAAGAGCAGCCTGACGCTGAAACATGAGACGACTGGTGTGGAGAAGACGTTTGGCGGCAGCATCGGAGTGGACTTCACGTATGAAGGAAAGAAAGGTAGTAGCTCAGACATCTCGACCTTCTTGATGAGCGGGGAGTTCACGGGCAGCAGCCTGACGGTGAGCGGAGGCAAGATGCAGTTGACGACGAGTACGATCAACTTTAACGACACAACCAAGACCGCTGTGACGTTGAAGGATGGCGCGATCTTGGAGCTTGGCGGCGGAAAGACCGAATCCGGGGGCTCGGACACGACGAGCGTGACGGTGGGGAATCTTGCCATAGATAGTGGCTCTCTGATGCTGAGCGGTACGAGCACCAACGTGGTGAGTGGAGAGGTGACGTTGGGTAACAATGCGACGCTGATATTTACGGCGGAAGATGCTGCCAACAGCGTGAGCGGAGTGGTGATGTTGGAGAGCGCCGGCACACTGGAATGGGATGGAGGGCTGACCGTAGGCGGGTTGAAGGGTGACAGCGGCACATTGGCATTGGCGGATGCCAAGGAGGAGAGTAGTGGCAACAGCCTGACGATTAATGGAGCCGGCGAAACATACAGCGGCTCTCTGGGCAGCGTCACGAGCGTGACGATGAACAGCAACGAGGGGAGTGCCAAGCAGACGTTTGAGACGACAGGGGATACGGCTACCGGTCTTAGTGGTCTCACAGTCACCGTGACGAAGGGTGAATTGGATTTCACGAAGGCAACGAAGCTCGGGGCGACGACCGTGGGAGAAGGCACGTTGACGCTGGGTGGCGAGACTGTCGAGCTGACGAGCTTGAACAGCGCCAAGGGTGGGGAAGTGACGGCCGAAAACGGAACCGTGAAGGCGACCGGCGCGTTGACGGTGAACGGGGGCACGTATAACGGTACGTTGACGGCGAATGGCTTGACGGTGGGGTCGACAGACTTCACGTTTGGCGGGAATACCGGAGATGGTAACGTGGGCAAGTTGACGCTGAATGCGAATCTGACGCTCACTGGCACGATGACGGTGACGGATTTGGGCGGCTCGAGCAACATTGGAAGCGGAAGCACGGGCACGCTGACATTGAAGTACGATACCGAAAGCGTGGAAGGAAGCTTTGGCGGCGAGATTCACAGCAAGCTGGTCTACTCGGGCGGCAAGAACTTCACGTTGAGCGGAACCTTCTCGGGTAGTGAGCTGACGGTGAGCGGCGAGGGTACATTGACGCTGAGCGAGGCGTTGGGTTCTGCGGCGCCGGGAGGCAGTGCGGCGAAGGTCACGTTGACGAGTGGCGTGTTGACGCTGAGCAAGGGCGGTGTGATTAGCCTGACGGCGGGTGCAGATGGTGCTGCGAAAGGCGTTCTGGAGCTGAGTTCTACTGCCGCGACCGAGATCACGTCGATGGACGGTGTTGGTCTGTCGGGATTGAAGCTCAATGGCGGTGCGTTGAAGCTGGGTGTAGGTGACTACAAGTTCGGCGAGCTGACGCTGACGGATGAGACGAATCTGTCCATCAAGGGAATTGCCAAGGCGGCGGATACGGAAGGTGAAGACCAATACACGAAGGTCAACATCAGCTCCTTTGCTGAGGGGGGCACGGGCAGTTTGACTCTGGTGATTACAAATGGCGATGGAATCTTGGACGTCCTGAAGAATGTTGCGATCAGGGACAATAAGAGGACACTCGAAGTGTTCACCACTGATGCTTCCGGCCCCTTCGACTGGACGGGTCACATTTCCCTTGATCACTCAGAATTAACAGGCTTGGGAGATCGTCAGAGCTTGTACTTGGACGGCGGAAGCTTGGTCCTGGAGGAGGTGGTAAACGTTCCTCTCACGTGGTACGGTAATGGCGACAGCGAGGAGGGCAGTAATACTGGCATCTGGGAAGCTGAAAGGGGGTCGCAATATGACTGGAAGATCCGTCTGGACCATGAAGGGGTGGATAATTACACGGCGTTCCTGGCGAACGACGATGTCATATTCGATTCGAATGGCGCTTCTCATAACCAGGTGAAGATCGACGGAAACGTTACGGCCGGCACGATGACGGTGTCTGTTGGTGGCTACACGTTTGGAGTGAAAGAAGGTTCTGATCCCAACAGCCTGACGGTGACGAGTTTGACGCTGGAGGAAGGTGCCACCAAGACGACCTTCGGGGTGGACACGACGGTGAGCGGAGCGCTGACCGGTCAGGGTGGTTTGACGCTGAGCGGTGGGACGATGACGATCAGTGGGGAGCTGGAGAAGAAGTCCGGTGGCTACGAGGGCACGATTGAGCTGACGGGCGGCACGCTGGCGGCGCATGGTGAGGCGGATCTGAAGGTGGGTGAAGCGACAAGCGGAACCAACACCGTGACCGGCAATGGAGGTGAGACGGCACTCAAGCTGCACCTGCAAAATACGACAAACGGCGCTCTGACAGCGAAGGGGAATGTTGAGCTGGACGGCACCTTGGGTGGTCTGTTGACGCTGGCGCAGGATGGTGCTACTACCACCACGGTGAGCGGTGCAGGCGCAGGGGATACTGTGCTGAGCGTGAGCGGTGTGGCTGGCACGGCTGGTACGTTGAAGGGTGAAATCAAGATCACGGGCAGTGATGATAGCAACAAGTTCAGCGGCAATGTGAGTGATCTGACCGTCACGGTGGGTGATGGAGGAGAGGCGAGCCAGGAGTTCACGGGCACAAATGTGGGCATCACGACGGCGACGGTGACTAGTGGTTCCTTGACGCTGGGTGGTGAGGGTAGCACGGTGACCGTGGGCACGGCGACGGTGACGACGGGTACGCTGACGCTGGCGGGTACGACGAGCAACGGGATCACGACCGGGCTGAGCGGTGCGGGTACGCTGAATCTCACCGGCAATGTGACGCTGGGTAGTAGTGGTTCGTTCGAGATTGGCAACCTGAGTGGCTCGGGCAAGCTTTCGGGCAACACGTTGACCTTGAAGTATGAGGACACGGCGAAGGCTGGCTCGTTCGGAGGCGAGTTCGAGAGTAACTTGGTTTACCAGGGCGGAAATAGCCAAGGGTTCACGGTGGAGAAATTCACGGGCAGCGCTCTGACCATGACGAGCGGTACCTTGACCGTGAAGAATGATACGTCAGGTCTGAGCTTCGGTGGAGTGGACGGCAAGACCCTAGAGTTGACGGCGGGGAATTTGACGCTGGAGAGCTCGGGTGGCGCGGTGAGCGTGACGAAGAATGATGGGCTGACGCTGGGCAGCGGTACTTCGCTGACCTTGAAGGGCACGAACAACACGGTGACGGGAGCGGTGACGCTGGATGGCGGTGCGCTGACGTTTGGCGCGGTGGAAGGTGTCAACAAGAACACGGTTAGCGGTGTTGTCGATGTGCAAGGCGGCACGTTGTCTTGGGAAGGGGTACTGTCGGTTGGCGGCTTGAATGGCGGCAGCTCGGGAACGTTGACTGCCACCGGTTCGGGTGACAAGAAACTGACAATCAATGGTGATGGCGGCGAGTACAGCGGCAACCTGGGCGACTTCGCCGTGGAGATGGCCTCGGACGGCAAGACGCAGAAGTTCACTCAGGCTAGCTACACCAACGGCTTCACTGTGACGAATGGCACGCTGGAGTTCAGCAACAACGGTGAGGTGACTCTGAGCGGAGCGGTGAAGGTGGACAATGGCACGCTGAGCTTTGGTGATTCAACAACCAAGGCGATGTTGAACAGCCTGAGCGGCACCGGCGGTGCGATATCGGCGGCAAAGACGGAACTGGTGGTGACGGGCAGCTACGGCAGCACGCTGACAGCGAAGAACCTGACGTTGGACGATGCCTTCACCTACAGCGGCACGAGCACTGCCACGATTGGTAGCACGGAAGGGTGGACGGCAGACGACGGCGTGCTGAATGTGGGCACGAACACCTTGACGCTCAACGGCGGCACGATGAAGGTGAATGACCTGAAGGGCGACGAAACGACCTCGGGCAGCATTGCCAAGGGGGACAATGACGGTACGTTGGAGTTGAACTACGGCGGCTCCTCAGAGGGAGACTTTAAGGGCGACATCGGGAGCAAGCTGACCTACAAGGGCAGCGGGAACTTCAAGTTGGAAGGTACGTTCAGCGGCAGTGAGCTGAAGGTGACGGGCACGGGTACGCTGACGCTGGATAAAGCAAGTACGGCGGCGTACGCCAATGTGACGGTGGAGTCGGGCACCTTGAAGCTGGCGCAAGGCGACACGATCACCTTGTTGAACAGCGGTAGTGGCACCCTGGATGCGGAGGGGCAGACACTGACGCTTACCACCGGCTCGGGTGGTTTTGGAGGCACGGTGAAGGCACAGAGCCTGACGATAGCGGGCGCCAGCCAGTTGAAAGATGCGACAGTGAGCGATACGCTGATGCTGACGGCGAACCTGACTATCTCGGAGAGCGGGACGGTATCGGCTACGAAGCTGAGCGGTACTGGAGCTATCAGTGGCTCGGGTACGTTGGAGTTGACGTATGCAGGACAGACGCAGGAGACCTACGGTAACACGATCTCGGGAAATACTGCGTTGAAGTACACTGGCGAGGGCAAGGTGGCGCTGAACGGGGATGTGAAGGGCGCGATTACGCTGAGCGGCAGCGGTGAGTTGACACTGAGCAAAGCGAGCGGTGCGGCTTACGGCGCGATTACGCAGAGTAATGGCACGCTGAACCTGAGTGCTGCCGATGCGACGGTGAGTTCGCTGAGCGTGACGAGCGGCACGGTGAACGTGAAGGAGAACACGACGTTGACGAGCTTCACGGCGGGTGGTACGCTGAGCGTTGATGGGGGCAAGACGTTGACGGTGAAGACATGGCAAGATGGGGGGACATCGACTCCGTCGAAGCTGACCAGTTTGACGCTTAACGCTGACTCGCAGATGGATCTGAGCGCGGTGAAGGCGGCGGATCTGGGAACTGTCACGCTGAATGGGAATGCGACCCTGAAGGTGGGCTGGGATTCCTCGGCGGGTAGTGATCAGTTGACGAAGCTGACGGTGGATGGTTTGACGTCAGCTGGACACAAGCTGTATATCGATCTGAGCGAGGTGATGAACAAGAATCCGGAGGTCGGTGGGAAGACCGGGCTGGAAGCTCTGGGTGGCATGACTCTCTTCACTGAGAATATCGGCACTTTCTTGAGCAGTATTGAGCTGACGGGCTACGATCACGTGGATCGTCATCACCTTTCCTTGCAGAGCGATGGTAAATTGCTGTACAAGGAGTTGAAAGGTGCGTTGACGTGGAATGGCGGTGCTGGGAACAAGAACACGTGGGAGATGCCCACGAGCGAGAAGGGAGAGCTTGACTGGAACATCGGAACAGGAGACGAGAAAGAAACGACCTGGTTCAAGGGTACGGACAGCGTGGAGTTCACTTCGCTTGGAAAGACGAGTACTGGCGAGGTCCAGGTTGTGGGTGCGGTGACGACCACCGGCAGCATGAAGGTGAGTGAGGACGGCTACACGTTCAAGAAGGGTACCGACGGTGCGCTGACGGTGGGCAGTCTGGTGTTGAAAGAGAGCACCACCACCATCTTCGAGGTGGATACCAAGGTGGAGAAGGGTAGTGTTGATGACGTTCCTGCTACGGCGACAGGTAAGCTGACGGGTGCGGGCAACATGACGCTGAAGAGCTCGATGAGCATCGGCGCGGATCTGGTAGCAGGAGGCGATAGCGACACTTACACGGGTACGATCACCTTGGAGGGCGGCAGCCTGACGGCGGGTGGTACGCTGGCGAATGCCATCGTGGTGAAAGGTACCGAGGAGAACACGTTGACCGGTACGGGTAGCAGCGGCTTGACGGCGAGTTTGGATGGTGAGGAGGGCGCATCGTTGACGGCGAATGGTACGCTGACCCTGAGCGGCACGTTGACGAGCGAGGATAGTGAGGGCGGTGAGCTGAAACTTGGTTCGGATGCCGTTGTGACGGGCACGGGCAATTTGAGCGTGGCCGGCGTGAGTGGCGACCAAGCGAATGCCCAGTTGAAGGGCACCATCACCATCACGGGCACGGGCGGCAGCTTTGCCGGCAAGGTGGGCGAAGAAGCCCCGGGAGTCGGTTTGACCATCACGGTGGGTACGGAGACCACGGCGGCGGATCAGGCGTTCACGGGCAGCAGTGTGTTCATTGAGAGCGCGACGGTGAAGCATGAAGGCAGCACCTTGACGCTGGCCAACGCCACGGTATCGAAAGCCGATGTAACGGCGGGCACGCTGAGCATGGGAGGCGGTAGCGTGACTCAGTTGACCGGCGCCAGCGGTACGTTGGGGCTCACCGGCAATGGTTCTGTGGCGGTCACGGGCGAGAGCAACAGCATCGGCACCTTGAGTGTTGGCACTGCACAGCTGAATTTGACCGGCAATCTGACGGTGACTAACTTGACAGGCGACAATAGCGCCCCAGGCAGCATTGTGGGCACCGGCACACTGACGCTCAATGGTACAGGTATGTTCGGTGGAACCTTCGACGCGAACCTGAATTACGAGGGCACGGGTGAGTTTACGCTGAGCAAGTTCACAGGCAAGGCGTTGAGCGTGAGCGGCGGTACCTTGAACATTACTGCGACGGAGAATGATCTGACCTTCGGCGGCGATGCAGCGCACAAACTCACGTTGAGCGGCGGCACGTTGACGCTGAGTGGGACGAACGTGACAATCTCCACCTCTTCGACTGAGAATGTAAGCATCACAAAGGGCACACTGACGCTGAACGGCAGCGGAATCAACAAGGTGGACGGAAACATCACGCTGGGTGATGACACCGAGCTGAACTTTGCGAGTGGCACGAAGGAAGTGACCGGGACAGTGACGCTGAACGGCACTGGCAGCAAGGGCAAGCTGACTTGGACAGGTGATCTGTCGGTCGGTGCGTTGAGCGGCGAAGGTACGCTGAGTACGGGCGGGAACTTGACGATCAAGGTTGGCGGCAGCAACTACACGGGAGCGGTGGATCTGGGTACCCTGACGGTGTCGGCGGGTGAAAACACCCTGGGCGGTGGGTTCACCGGTGCGGTCGTGATGAATGGCACGAGTGACGGTGGAACGAAGCTCACACTGAGCGGTGAAGGAAAGACGAATACCGTGAACAGCGCGACTGTGAATGATAAGAACACGCTGGTTCTGAGCGGCCAGACCAATGCTGTTACGACAGCGGTGGTGAATGGCACCTTGGAGATGGGTGCGGGCACCTTGAGCAGCTTGACCGGCAGCGGCACGGTGAAGGCGAAGGATGATTTCACGCTGAGCGTGGGCACGAGCTTCGGCGGCAAATTGGATATCGCAACGGGCAAGACCGTGACGGGCAGTGGGGAGTTGAGCCTGGGCAAGTTGACGGGCGATGGCGACCTGGCGCTGGATAGCACCCAGACAACGTTGACGCTGACCGGTGCGGGCGTCGACAGCGAAACGTTCTCCGGTAGTCTGAAGGTGAACGGGATCGACGCGAAAGCGAACCTGACGCTGGCCGGTTCCGGTACGCACAATCTGGGCACGCAGACGCTCGATCAGGTGACTGTGAGCAGCGGCGTGCTGAAGTTGGCAGGTACGAGTGAGGTGGGGAGCCTGCAGCTGAGCGGCACGAGCACAGGGCTGACGCTGGCCGGCGGTACCGTGACGGTGAAGGGGCTGACAAATGGAGACTCTGCAACCGGCAAGATTGACGGCGCGGGCACGCTGAAGCTGGAGAATAGTGCGGGAATCACCGATTATCAAGGCGAGATCTCCACGGCATTGGATTTTGCCAGCAGCGCGAACGCGACGCTGAAGAAGTACGAGGGTAGCGATGTGAAGGTGAGCGGCAGCGGTAAGCTGACCTTGAGCAGCGGGAGTGGTCAGACTCTCACGAGTGTGGATCTGGCGAATGGCGGCGGCACCTTGGCGCTGACCAACGGCGGCACGATCACTGCGTTGAAGGGCACGGGCAGCCTTGAGCTGAGCGGCGATACGACGACCATCACGGGGCAGACGGACGAGGGCAGCCTGGCCGAGCTGAAGCTGAACGGCGGCAAGCTGACGTTGGGCAAGGACGCGTTTAACTTCACGAAGTTGGCTTTGAGTGCAGCGGACACCATCCTGGCGTTCGACCTGACAGCGGCTGTCGACAGTCCCGATGGCACAACGATCAAGCTGGGTGAAATTGAGGGTCTGACCAGTACGAAGAATCTCAAGCTGAACATCACAGAGACGATGCTCCAAACCCTTGCAGCGTTGGCGAAAGGTTTGGGAGGCTCGCACAAACTCTTCGATGTAAGCACTTGGGGTGGGGCTGGTGAGTGGAACAAGAATATCGGATTCCACTTTGATGAGGGAGCCACCGTTGATGAGCACTGGGATCTGTTCGTGGATGAGAGCGGTGCTCTGCACTACGAAGACCAGACGGCGAATGGGATCACCTGGACGGGTCAAGATAAGAGCTGGAAAGCGAATGAGACCACAGATAAGGATGACTGGAAGTTTGCTTCGGGGAACACGACGGAGTTCTACGACAATGCGAAAGTCACCTTCGGTGGGATCACTGACACCGACAACGCCGCAGTCATCTTCAGCGGCACTCTGAAGGTGAGCAGCATGACTGTAGCAAGTAAGGCTGGTACCAAGGAGGAGGCAGACGTATACTACTCGTTCACGGCAGAGTCAGGCGGCGATTCCCTGACGATTGGAACAGCAGGCGAGGAGGACAAGAAGGGCACCTTGAAGCTGGATGCGGCGGCAAGCTTCGGCGGCACGGTGACGCTCAACGGAACTCTGAAGGGCACGGGCGGTTTGACGCTGACGAGCGGTACGATGAAGGTGACAGAAGGGCTGTCTACTGATGCTGCCAACGGCTATTCGGGTACGATCAAGCTGAATGGCGGTACACTGGAAGCCAGCGGCACGACGAAGGTGAACGCGGGCGGAAACGGAGGCACGATCAATGCGAGCGCCGCGCTCACGGCAACGCTGGGCGGCGATGGTACCGGCAAGTTGACCACGGCGGGTACGGGCACGCTGACGCTCTCGGGCGAGACGAAGGGTGATCTGGCGGTGGGCAGCACTGTGAACTCCTCCGACCTGAAGGTGGCAGGCGTGGTAGATCCGACGGCGGGCACTGCGAGCAGCAAGTTGCAGGGCACGATTACCATCACAGGAAGCACGCTCAGTACGTTCTCCGGCACGGTGGGCGAGGCTGGCACAGGCCTGACGATCACGCTGAATGACAACGCGAAGCAGGTGTTCAGCGGTGCAACTACCTTGGATAAGGCGACGCTGACCGGCAGTGCTGAACTGACGCTGGGCGGCAGCTCAGTGACAACGACTCTGAAGAACCTGGACGGCGCGAATGGTACGCTGGCGCTGGGCGGCGATGTGACGCTGAAGGCGGCTGATGAGTCATTGATATCGGGCAACAAGGTCGGCACGCTGAATGTGGGGACGAGTACCTTGACGTTGGAGGGTAGTGCGAAGTTGACGGTTACGACGCTGACGGATGCCACGAACGGAACGATCACGGGTGGTGAACTCACGGTGGACACAAGTGCGGCTGGTAATGAGGACTTCGGCGGGACGATCAACAGCGACCTCGTGTACAAAGGAACGGCCGATAATAGCAGCCTGACCTTGAGCAAAGCGTTTGGCGGCAAGAACCTGGATGTGCAGGATGGCAAGCTGGTGTTGACCGGTACGGAGACGCTTGGCGATTCGAGCAGCGTGGTGACCGTGAAGGTGAGTTCCGACGCGGAACTCGAAATTGGGACGACTCAGAACGTGACTCTTGATGTGACAGCGGTAGGTAGTAGCTTGACGCTGGGCGGCACGTTGACGCTGAAGGGCAGCACGAGCAACACGGTGAAGGGGACAGTCACGCTGAATAGTAATGCCACGCTGAACTTTGCGGCTGGTACGACGAACAAGGTGGAAAGCGTCGTCGAGATGAACGGTGGCACGCTGCAATGGACGGCGGGCGAAGCCGGATTGACCGTGGGTGGCTTGAATGGCGCGACCGGTAGTCTGAGTACGGGCACGAAGCTGACGATTGAGAGCGCCAGTGGCGAGCATACCTACGGCGGCGATCTAGGCGCTCTCACGGACGTGACGATGCAGGGCGTCGGCGAGCAGAAGTTCACGAATGCGAGCGTGAGCCTCACGAATGCGAAGGTGGATGGCGGTACGCTGACCTTGGGCGGTGATGGTAGCACGGTGAGTGTGACCACGGCAACGGTGGAAGCGAGCACGACGCTGACGCTGGCGGGCACCACCAGCAACACGGTGAGCACGAGCGCGAGCGTGGAAGGCACCCTGAACATGGGTAAGGGTTCGCTGACGGGCTTGGGAGGCACGGGTAAGGTGGTCGCCACGGGAGACTTCATGCTGAGCGCAAGCGGCTTCACGGGTGAGCTGAATCTCGGAAGTAGTAGTGATCCTGGCATCACGGTGACGAGCAGCAGTGCGTTGAGCGTGGGCAAACTGTCGGGCAACGGTACGTTGAAGACCGACAGCCTGACGCTGACCAGCTCGGATGGCGGTACGTTCGGGGGTTCGCTGTCAATGAACGGCACGGGCGGCGGGAATGTGGGTCTGACCATCAGCGCCGGTACGCACGAATTCACGAAGGCGCAGACGCTCGGTACGGTGGCGGTGACGACTGGCACGTTGAAGCTGGCAAATGAGAGCAGTGTGGATAGCCTGACCTTGAGCAACGAGACCACGTTGAATCTGGACACCGGAACGGTGACTGTGAAGGGGTTGAGTGAAGGTGTGGGCGGCACAGGTAAGATCACGGGCGGGACGCTGACGTTGGCGAATACGGGTGCGATCAGCAGCTACGGCGGCTCGATTGACAGCAAGCTGGTGTTCACCGGGGCGAACGCTACGCTGAGCAATTACGGCGGCAAGGACGTGACGGTGGCGTCTGAGAGCGGCACGCTGACACTGAGCGCGGCTCTCGGTGGGAATAGTGACGATGCGGCGAGGGCGGCGTTGGCCATCATGAAGGGCACGCTGGATCTGCAGGCTGGCGGTTACATCAGCGGCCTGACGGGCGGCACGGGTGAAGGAACGACACGCGCGCTGAGTTTGACGGGTGAAACCACCATTGAGGCGATGGAAGAGGGTAGCCTGACGGAGCTGAAGCTGACTGGGAACTCCAAGCTGAAGCTGGGCGCCACTTCGGGAAATGCCTTCGATTTCGGGAAGCTGACGCTGAATGGCGCTGCCGAGCTGGATCTGGGATTGAGCTTGAGTGAGAAGAAAGGTTCTAGCGCGACCGTCAAGCTGAGCGACTTCGGTAATGGAGACGACGGCTACATGCTGACGCTGACGAGTCTTAAGACACTCATTGAGGGGATTAAGGATGTCAGCGATAATGATAGTTATACTTGGAAGATCTTCCAACTGGGTGAGGGCATGACTGATGACGCCAAGAGCGCCTTGAAAGCGAGTCTCGACCTCGGAGGCATAGAAACCCTTGATGGCTACGACCTGTACTTCGATACTAGTGACGGTGCTCTGCATTACGAGAATGAGAGAGCCCAAGGTATCGTTTGGACAGGTGGGGAGGGAGATAACACGTGGGAGAACACGAGAACTGCGGAGTCAGGTCACGACTGGAAATACGCCAAGTCGGGGACTGAGGTTGATTACTACGCTGGAGCCAACGTGACCTTCGGCGGCGGCGGCGATACGGCCGGAGAAATCAAGATCAAAGGTACTGATATCAAAGCGGGTACCATGAAGGTGACAGTGAATGGGTACACCTTCACGGTTGCGGATGGAGGTGAATCCAAGTTGACTGTCACTGACCTGGTGTTGAATGCAGACGAAGAAGTAGGCAAGACCACGACGTTTGGCGTGACGACGCATGTGACGGGGACGTTGACCGGCAAGGGCAACTTGACGTTGACGGGCGCGATGGTTATTGACGGGGATCTGGCGACGAGCGGCTACATGGGAACGATTACGTTGCAGAGTGGTACGCTGACGGCGAAGGGTGGGCTGAAGAACGCGCTCTCGGTGGCAGCAGCGTCGAAGCTGATCGGTGCGGATGGTGGCTTGACGGCGGGGCTGAGCGGCAATGCGGGGTTGACGGCGGAGGGTACGCTGAGCCTGAAAGGTACGTTTGGAGGTCTGCTGACGCTGGCGCAGGAAGCGGGAGTGGATGTAGCCGGAGCTACCACCGTGGTAACCGGCGTTAAGGACGGCGGGACTGCTCTGAGCGTGAGCGGTGTGGCTGGCGATGCTGGTACGCTGAAGGGTGAAATCACGATCACGGGCAACGACGAGACGAACAACACGTTCGGCGGCACGGTTGATGCGCTGACCATCACGGTGGGTGATGTGTCGGAACACCAGAGTGCGGTCCAGAAGTTCACGGGCGAGACTGTGGGCATCACGACGGCGACGGTGACAAGTGGTTCCTTGACGCTGGGTGGCACGGGCAGCACGGTGACCGTGGGAACGGCGGCAGTAGAGGGTACGCTGACGCTGGCGGGTGCGACGAGCAACACCATCACGGGTGAGCTGAAGGGTGGCGGTAAGCTGGATGTGGACGAGAATACGACCATCCAGGCTAGCGGTAGCATCGGCATACTGGATGTGGCGGAGAACAAGACGGTGAAGCTGGGCGCGACTTCATCTGAAACGACGCTGACGGTAACGGATCTGGATGGCAAAGGCAGCATTGCGAAGGCAGATGGTGCCACCAGCGCCGGTCTGACGCTGAACTTTGCCGGAACAGGTGAGGAGTCCAAGACGTTCGAGGGTACGGTCGGTGTGGATCTGACTTACAGCGGCACGGGCACGCAGATGTTCGTGGTGAAGAACTTCACGGGCGGGAAGCTGACGATGGACAGCGCGGGCGGTAGTTTGACCGTTGGTGACACCGCTAATTTGAGCTTCGGTGATACGAGTCAACCGACCTTGGGTCTGCAGAAAGGCACTCTGATGTTGAAAGGCGGGACGGTGACCTTGAAGCAGGCAGTGGCGCTGACGCTGGGGACCAACCAGACGCTGATCTTGGACGGCAGTACGGAGAGCAAGGTGGAAGGCAGCGTTACGCTGAGCGGCGGCAGCCTCGAAATCAAGGGCGAGACGAAGAGCATCACGGATGAGTTGAAATTCACCAGCGGCTCGCTCACATGGAGTGGCACGCTGGAGGTCGGCAAGCTGACGGGTGGTCAGGAAATCAATTTGTCTAACTCCAATTTGACTATCACGAAGGGTGAGAGCAGCTACACAGGAAAGGTGACTTTGGACACCTTGACGGTGAAGGCAGGCACGAACAACGTGTTGAGCGGCGGGTTCTCCGGTGCGGTCGTGATGAGCGGTGCGTCTGCGACGACGCTCGAGCTGCAGGCTGGTACGGGCAAAGACGTCGAGGTGAAGGGCGCGACCTTGGGTGATCATGACACCTTGAAGCTGAGCAGTGATGATGGATCGGGCACGATCACCATCACGGATGCGCTGAGCAGCGGCGATACGATGCAAGGCACGCTGGATGTGCAGGCTAATACGACCATCCAGGTGGACGGTAAGATCGGTAAGCTGAATGTGGCGAGCGGTAAGAACGTGACGCTCAGTAGTGGCGGAGATGAAGCCACAGGCGTAACCTTGACGGTGGGTGACCTGAGTGGTCAAGGTGGAGTCGAGGGCGTTACGGGTTCCAAGTTGGTGTTGCAAGACAGCGACAACAGCGGTTCGTTCGGGGGTTCCATTGAGGTTGACTTCGAGTATGTCGGCACGGATGCGAGTCAAGGTGGATTCACGCTCAGTGGAACGGATGCCATTGGTGGAGCGTTGGTTGTGAAGGGCGGCAAGCTGACGGTATCGGCTGATACGACTCTACAAGCTGTGACGGTGGAGCAAAACAGCGCGTTGGAGCTGACGGCGGCGACGACGTTGGGTGAGACGAGCGTGAACGGTACGCTGACGCTTACTGCGGATGCTACGTTGGATAGCCTGAGTGGTGATACATCCGGTGTGGTGACGGCGGCGGGCTTGACGGTGAAGGGTGGTACGTACAGCGGTGAGCTGACGGCGACGAGCTTGACGGTGGATGGAGACAGCGACGACGCAACGTTCACCTTTGCCGGAACGGGCGACAAGAATACCGTGGGCAAGCTGACGCTGACCAAGGCGCTGACGTTGACCGGCAAGCTGACGGCGACGGATTTGGACGGCAGTGCGGCAATCAACGGGGACGATGCCGGCAACCAAGGCACGTTGACGCTGGCATACAGCGGTGATGCTGAAGGTCATCACAGCGGAGAGATTAAGGTGAACCTCGTTTACGTCGGAAGCAAGGGAGATGAGGGAACGAAGAACGATGCCTTCACCTTGAACGGTAGCTTCACTGGCAATAGTCTGACGGTGACAAGCGGCAAGCTGACGCTGAGCCAGGCCGTGGGAAGTGACGATGCGAAGCCGGATGTGAAGGTGGCGAAGGATGGCACGCTGGTGCTGAGTGGTGACGACAACACGCTGAAGAGCCTGAACGACGGCGATGGTGAGCCGGCGGCGGCGAACGGCGGTACCGTTAACGCCGGTAGGCACAGACTCACGCTGAGCGGGGCGAGTATCTTCACGGGTACGATCACGGCGGGTAGCCTGACGGTCGGGGAGAGTAGTAGCCTGGCGGATGTGGCATTGAGCGGCAATCTGACGGTGACGACTGGCAAGGATCTGACGCTGACGGGTGCTCTGAAGGCGGACAAGCTGGATGCGAGCCAGGCGGGCGACATTGTCGGTGATCGTGGCACGTTGACGTTTGCCGGGGTGACGGATGATTCAGAAGGTCACACGTACACGGGTGCGGTCAGCGTGGGCACGCTGGTTTACACGGGTGACGGGGAGGCAGAGCTGAGCAACTTCAGCGGCAAGAGCGTGACCGTGAACAGTGGCAGTGGCGCGGGCAAGCTGACGCTGAGCGATGGGGAAAAAGGCATTAACGCGAGTGTGGCGCTGACGAAGGGCACCTTGGCGCTGACGAAGGGCGGCACGATTTCGAGCTTGACGGCGGGCTCGGAAGGCGTGCGTGCGCTGGAGCTGACGGGTGACACGAGCATCGGCACGATGAGCGGGAGCCTGACGCAGTTGACCTTGCATGGGGGAGCGGGAGAGAACTGGAACACGCTGAAGCTGACGTCGCAGCAGGAGTATGCGCTCGGGGATTGGGCGATTGATGGGAATGTGAAGCTGGCTCTTGGCAATGCCAGCGCCGATTTGAGCGGTTTGACGATCGCGGTAGGAAACGTGACCGGTCTCGTCGGGGAAGCGAAACAGGATGGTGAAGGGTATGAGAAGCCGGCTGGCTATCTGGAGATCGATCTTAATCAAGCGCAGCTGACGAAGTTGTACAGAGAGGCACAGCTCAGCAGCACCCATGAGGCGGTGTACAATCTGTTCAATATCTCGGGTCCGGACCTGGGCTGGGTGAACATGGTGAGCTTCGCAATTCAGGAGGGAGAAGGCTATGACCTGTACGACCTGTACCTCGGCACGGACGGCGCCATTCACCTCCAGATCGTGGGCAACGAGCTGGTGTGGAGCGGCTCGGACGATAATTGGGCGGACGACAGCAAATCGACGGGCGAGAAGGACGAGGACGACTGGCTCGTCGGGCGCGGGGTGAGCACCATGGGGTTCCAGCCGGGACGCGATGTCGTCTTCAGCACGTTGGGTCAGAAGCACAGCTCGATCAATTACGACGGTACGATCAAGGTGAACAGCATGACCGTGAAGGATGTGGCGTACACCTTCAATGCCGAGAGTGGCAACGCGGACGTCGATTCGATCGAGATCGGTGATGGCGCCCTCGATAAGGACAATGAAGGGACGCTCGAGCTGGATTCGAATGCGACCTTCGGCGGTACTGGTTCGGTGACGGTGAACGGCAATTTGATCGGCGACGGCGCGTTGACGGTGACGGGCGGTACGTTCACCCTGAAGACGGAGCTGAGCGACAGTGCGCGCAACGGGTACACGGGAACGGTGAGCGTGAACGGCGGTACGCTGACCCTGGAGAAGGGCGGTACGATCACGACGCTGACGATGAACAGTGGTGACGGTGGGACGAGCGGTACCATCTCGGTCACGAGTGGCGATTTGGCGGTGGATGCGCTGAGCGGCACGGCCGGCACGATCAGCGGCGAAAGCGGTACGCTGACGCTGAAGAATGATGAGGGCAGCTTCGGTGGCACCATCGATATGGACCTGAACTTCACGGGCGGCGACTTCACGCTGGCGAAGTTTGGTAGCGCCAAGAACCTGACGCTGGGCAGGAGCAGCCTGCTGACGATCACCGGCTCGACCGGTGAGGGCCTGACGCTGGGTGGCGAGACTAACAAGGTGGAAGTGGCGAGCGGGGCGATTCTGACGCTGGGTGGGAGCGCGAGCACGGTGAGCATCGGAGGCACGCTGACGCTGGCGGGCACGCTGGAGATGAAGGGCTCGACGAGCAACAGCATCGTGAAG
>CANPYO010000024.1 GCA_947588645.1 uncultured Akkermansia sp.
GCTATGCGAATGGCAATGGGGTGAACCAGGACATGACAGAGGCGGTGAAGTGGTGGCGCTTGGCGGCGGAGCAGGGGGATGCAGTGGCGCAGTACAACCTTGGCGTGTGCTATGCGAATGGCAATGGGGTGAACCAGGACATGACAGAGGCGGTGAAGTGGTGGCGCAAGGCGGCGGAGCAGGGGAATGCGGATGCGCAGTACAACCTTGGCGGGTGCTATTACAACGGCGCGGGTACGCTGACGGCGGAAGGCACGCTGAACCTGAGCGGCGAGGCGGGCGCGCTGAGCATGAACGATGCTACCGTGACGGGCGACAGCCTGAGCGCGGCGGGCGTGAACGGCAGCGGCACGCTGAGCGGCGATGTGACGGTGACCGGCACGGGCAGCTTCGGCGGCACGGTGAGCAACGCGGACGTGAGCGGCAGCCTGAGCTTGGACAGCGGCACGGTGACCGGCCTGAGCGACACGGGTGAGCTGGCGACGACGGGTGCGGTGAGCGCGAGCGGCGCCATCGGCAGCCTGGATGTGCAGAGCGGTACCCTGACTGTGGCTGACAGCCTGAATGCGGCGGCGCAGTCTGCTCTTCGTGAAATTGCAAATAATCCCCCTCGCAAGGATGAGCCGAAAAAACAACCTCCCCAATCATATCAAAATATGGAGGGAGGGAAACAAGAAAACGAACTCGATTCTTTGCGTGAAGCTGCAGAACAGGGTGAAAGAGAGGCACAGAAGAAACTCGGCGATCGCTATTACTCTGGCGATGGTGTTTCGCAGGACATGACGGAGGTGGTGAAGTGGTACCGCTTGGCGGCGGAGCAAGGGAGTGCGCTGGCTCAGTGTAACCTCGGCAACTGCTATTACAACGGCGAGGGGGTGGACAAAGATATGGCTCAGGCGGTGAAATGGTACCGTGCGGCGGCGGAGCAAGGAAACGCTCAGGCTCAGTGCAACCTTGGCAATTGTTATTATTATGGCAAAGGGGTGGGCAAAGATATGGCTCAGGCGATGAAATGGTACCGGGCTGCGGCAGAACAGGGAAATATTCTGGCACAGAATAATCTCGGCAATTGCTATTATTACGGTAGAGGAGTGAGCAAAGATATGACTCAGGCCGTGAAATGGTATCGGGCTGCGGCAGATCGAGGGGAGCCTTTAGCACAGTGCAACCTCGGCAATTGTTACTTTCTTGGCTCCGGCGTGGGCAAGGATTTGAAAAAAGCGATGAAGTGGTACCGCTTGGCGGCGGAGCAGGGCAACAAGATAGCGCAGGAAAACCTCGACAAATGTCGTGTGTCCAACAGCGGTGTTTCTGTGGATGATGCAGAGTTGCTGGAAGCGGAGTCAAAGGACGATGTGCGGAAAAACTTCGGCAGCAAGGATTCCCCAAATGCCCTTGACGAAATTCGTATTTCCGGAGTGAATTTTGATCGGACTCCTATAGCTGATGTGATAGATTTTTTGCGTGGTGAGCTCAAGAAGGTGAATAAAGGGGGCAATATTATATATGTCCCATCTCAGGGAACATCTGGAGGTCGTACCGCCGCAGAGCCCGAAGTAACGGCCTCTTTCTCGGATTTGTCCTTGCGTGAAGCATTAGATGGTGTGTGCAAAAGTGCCGGTTGCACTTACAAGGAGAAGGGGCGAACCATCTACATTTATCAATCGAAATAAAATTCCCGATTATGAGTGAAGAAAGGATGAGCAGATCTCAAATTCAGGATCTAATCGATTATGTATCCAAATCGATTAGAGAGGAAAAGCTGACAAAGGAAGAAATCATTTCTTATGTGAAGAAGAGTGGAGTGGGAGACTCAAATGCCTCATGGATTGTACATGAAGCCGACAGGAGAATATGCTATGGGGACGATGAAACTGATTGGGACAAGTTGTCGGACGAAGCATATGAACGGTTGAATAAAGAATGTTCGCCTACGGATGCGCCGGGTGATGTATCTCCTGATGTCGTGGATAAGAGCAAAGAGGAGAGCCAAAATACGAATGCAGCGGATAAGGATGAAACTGCTCGTAAGCAAGCTGAGGAAGAGTACGCCCGTCAGATGCAGATGGAGGAATACAACCGCCAGCTGAGGGAATATCGGATGAACGAGTACAATCGTCAGATGGACGAGTATAACCGTCAGATGCAGATGGAGGAATACAACCGCCAGCTGAGGGAATATCGGATGAACGAGTACAATCGTCAAGTGGACGAGTATAACCGCCAGATGGAGGAATACAACCGCCAGCTGAGGGAATATCAGATGAACGAGTACAATCGTCATCAGAAGGAAGCCGCCATCACCATACAGGAGCCAGCCGAGAAAGTAAAAGATGAAGTTGAAGGAACAGCCTCTCCCGATACATCAAATTCTAAGTCAAGTACTACTACGAAAAATATACTAGGCATCCAATTCAAGGGGCGCCTCCGCCGCAATTGTTTCTGGCCGACATACATTGCCATGTGTGTTATTAGCTTCGTTTTGGTGCTATTAACCAGCCTAGCGGAAGATTCTTCAATTGCTCTGATTATAGGTCTTATAGCTTTCCTCTATCTAACTCTTGTCGGACTCGGTTTATGCATCCGCCGTCTGCATGACACCGGACGCAGCGGATGGTGGTTGTTAATAGGATTGGTACCCTACATAGGTGCAATCATTCTCATCATTTTTTACTGTCTCGACAGTCAACCAGGAACAAACAAATACGGACCAAATCCAAAAGAATTGGCTTAAACATGTGGATTGCAAGATTAAATGCAACAGATGACAGAAAAAGTTGAGGTCATGAGAAGAGAGGGGTAAAATAGTGGCGGAAGGGTTGAGTCCTATGCCAGGCGGATTTGCCCTCGAAGATGGCGCGGGAGTGACGATTCATCCAGAGAGCGACGGCGTTGAGAGTTGTTTGAGAGACGCGTTTGACTTCGCGATAAATAGTGACGCGAAGAACGGAAGGGCGCAGCAAATACAGCTTGACAAACAGGGAAGTGGGGGTATAGTTGGCGCGGGACTATAAAAGCAGCCCAATACGCCATGGAACCCATATACGAAGGCAAAGCCAAACGACTATACACCACCGACGACCCCAATGTGCTGCGTATGGAGTACAAAGACTCCGCCACCGCATTCAACGGGGTGAAAAAAGAAGATTTTGAGAACAAGGGGCGCATGAACAAGGCCATCACGCTCATCATCTACAAAATGTTGGAAGAGAAGGGGGTGAAGACGCACTTGGTGGGGGATGTGGATGACGTCAATCTGCTGGTGAAAAAAGTGAGCATCATGCCGTTGGAGGTGATTGTGCGTAATGTCGCTGCGGGTTCGTTCTCGAAGCGGATGGGAGTGAAAGAGGGGACAGCTTTCACGAAACCCATCGTAGAGTTTTCATATAAAGATGACGCGTTAAACGATCCGTTCATCAATGTTGATTACGCGCGCGAAATGGGAGCTGCAACCGAAGAGGAATGCGCATACATCAAGAAGATGGCTTTGCTCATTAACGACACGCTCAAGGGGTTTTTCTTGAAGGCTAATCTCCGTCTCATCGATTTTAAGGTGGAATTCGGGCGCCTGTCTACGGATCCTGAGCAGATTGTGCTAGCTGATGAGATATCGCCGGATACCTGTCGCTTGTGGGATGTTGCCACGGGTAAGAAGATGGACAAGGATCGTTTCCGTCAAGGACTCGGCGAGTTCATGGAATCGTATGCAGAGGTGCTCAGCCGACTGCAAAAGTGAGATCTGGCAGCCGACACACTATCGTTTGCCCCATGGCCACGCTCACGTTTGAAGTATGGAGCCGCTTCCAGGTCGCTGAGGATGCGAACAAGCTGCTTTACGCACCGGTAGCGGACAAATTGACCTATAACCACACACGCCTCTATACGGTGGAGTGCAGCGGGGACGAGTCGGCGGCGCGCGCATACCTGCGCGGGGTTCTGGTGGATCCCATTTCGCAGAATGTGGAGGAGTCCGGTCAACCCGCGCTCACCGGAGAGCTTCTTTGCATTTCCTACGGCATCAAAAAAGGAGCGCTGGATCTGGAAAAAGAGGCCATTATGACCAATTACGCCGGGCGCCAAGGACTGTCTTTCACACTGCGTGCGCTCACCATCACTCAAAACATCTACATCTTCGGCGAAGGCGACAAGGCGGCGCTCGCTGAGCGGTTCTGCAAAGATGTATGCAACCCCGCCATTCACACCTGGAGCGTTCGATAACTTATGCCGGCAACATACCGTACCATTCCTATTCGCGAACTCAGTGAGAAAGCGCTCACAGCCTTGAGCCGTGATATGAAGCTTTCGCTTTCCACGGAAGATATGCTCGTGGTCCAGCAGATATTCCGCGACATAGACCGCGAACCCACCGATGTGGAGCTTGAGGTGATCGCCCAAACTTGGTCGGAACATTGCAAACATCGTATCTTTGCCGCCACTGTGCAGCATACGGTGAGTGGACAAACGGAAGAGATCCACAGTATGTACAAAACGTTCATCCAGCGGCCCAGCAAGGAGATCATGGCGCGCAAGCCGGGTTTTGTGTTGAGCTGTTTCGTGGATAATGCGGGGTTTATACGGCTGGATGACCATTTTTCTGTTTGCTTGAAAGCTGAAACGCATAACCACCCGAGTGCCATAGAGCCTTACGCCGGGGCAAACACGGGTTTGGGCGGCGTCATTCGCGATATCCTGGGCGCGGGCAAAGGCGCTAAGCCCATTGCCAACTTGGACGTGTTCTGCTTCGGCGCGCCGGATACGCCCCAGCGACTTGTGGACGGACACAATATCATTCACCCGCTGGGGATCATGCGCGGCGTGGTGCACGGTGTACGCGATTACGGCAATCGCATGGGCATCCCCACGACTTCCGGTGCAATCCAATTTGACCCGGCCTACATTTACAATCCGCTCGTTTTTTGTGGCACAGCCGGTGTGATACCGCAGAGCGATATCGCTAAGGAAATGCAGCCCGGGTTGGCGGTGGTGGTCATCGGCGGCCGCACGGGCAAGGATGGCTTGCACGGCGCCACTTTTTCATCCGCTGCCATGGGCGAGGCCTCTGCTGAGGAGGATCAACAGGCGGTTCAAATTGGAAATCCCATTGAGGAGAAGAAGACGCTGGATGTGATCTTGGAGGCACGGGAACGAGGACTCATTGAGTTTGTGACAGACTGTGGCGCGGGCGGTTTTTCGTCCGCCGCGGGCGAAATGCTCTCCGAAACCGGCGGCAATGTGTACTTGGAGCGTGCTCCGCTCAAAGAAGAGGGGCTGCAATCATGGCAAATTTTTCTCTCCGAGTCGCAAGAGCGCATGGTGATGGCCGTGAAGCCCGAAAATGTAGCTGAATTGCAGCGCTTGGCAGACACTTTCCAGACGGAAATGACAGTGCTGGGTGAGTCAAATGATTCCGGTGTGCTGCGAGTGTGGCATAGCGGGGAATTGGTGTGCGAGCTGGACAATTCGAAGCTGCATGATGCACCCACCAAACATCTTGCCTCGGTCTTCACGCCCTCTCCGGCACACACCGGCCTGCATCTGGATGACACGCACCTGACGGATGATCTGCGTGGGATCTTGGGAGACTTTGCGGTGGTTTCCCGCGAGCCGATCATTCGCGAATACGACCACGAAGTGCAGGGCAACACAGTGCTCAAACCGCTTGCCGGGGCAGCGGCTGATGCACCGCAAGATGCCTCGGTGATTGATATTGACGGCTCGGATAAATTGATGAGCTTGGCGCTTGCGATTCTGCCGGAGTGGGGGAAGACCGATCCCTATGCCATGGGCGTCGGCACTGTGGATGAAACCGTGCGTCAGCTCATTATCTCTGGCACGAACCCCGACAAGATAGCGCTGCTGGACAACTTTTGCATGGGGAATCCGGAGAGCCCGGTGGAGCTGGGGCGTTTGGTGGAATGCGCAAAAGGCATTCGCGACGCGGCTTTGGCCTACGGCGCTCCCTATGTGTCCGGCAAAGATTCCTTCTACAACTACTTTGAGACGGAAGATGGTCCGGTGAATATACCGGTCACTTTCCTATGCTCCGGTTTTGGAGTGGTGGATGATGCCGACCATGTATGCGGAGCTTCTCTGCGCCGGAACAACAGCGTGCTTTTCCTGGTGGGCAACACCGAAGATGAAATCGGCGGTTCTGTGTACGCCCGCCGCTGCGGTATTGCCGATGCCAAGGTGCCTCAAACTGATTGCGCTGCCCACTTTGCCACCTACAAGCAGTACTACATGCGCGCCCTCACCAAGGGTCTTGTTCTCTCGGCACATGATTTGTCGGAAGGAGGTCTGGCTGTGGCGGCGGCAGAAATGGCATTCTCTGGGAAGGCCGGGGTGAGCATCGATTTAGACGCATTGCCTACGCAGCACGGCTGGAAGAACAATGTGATACCCTGCTTTGCTGAAAGTACCGGACGCTTCCTGGTAGAGGTGGATGTGGATATGGCGACCGACTTTGCCGCGGCCATGGAAGGCTGCCCCTGCGCCCGCGTGGGTAACGCGACGGCAAGTGGCAAGATTACCTTCACGGCAGGTGGCAAGACAGTGTTGCAGGCAGAGATAACTGAACTCAAGCGCATCTGGAAACACGGACTCACCCCTTACTATTGATTTGTACGCCATGCCCCATGCTCTTCTTCTGAAATACCCAGGCACTAATTGCGACGTAGAAACGGAACGCGCGCTGAGCGCCGCGGGTTTCTCTACTCAGGTGCAACCCATTGCCACAGCCACTCCGATGCATGTGAGCAAAGCGCAGCTCATCGTTTTCTCCGGTGGTTTTTCGTACGGGGATTACGTGATGAGCGGTCGACTCGCGCAGCTGGAAACCGAGCGTTTCTTAGGCGACGCCTTGCAGAAGCACCACGCCGCCGGTGGTTTCCTCTTCGGCATTTGCAACGGATTTCAGATCCTCACCAAACTCGGCATTTTGCCCCGGGCTTCGCTCATCCTCAACAAATCTGAGCGTTTCGAGTGTATGTGGGATCGCTTGGTGAAGGTGTCGCGCACTTGTCCGTTCACTCAACTGCTGCCGGATGAGTTTGAGCTGCCTTCGGCTCATGCGGAGGGGCGGCTTGTCTGTGACCCAGGAGATGCGCAGAAATACTTGGATAATGGTTGTGTGGCGTTGCAGTACGCTGACAACCACAATGGCTCGGAATTGCAAATTGCCGGGTTACAGGATCCCACGGGGTGCGCTATGGGGCTCATGCCGCACCCGGAACGTTTCTTGCGCCCTCGTCATCATTACGACCCGGATTGGAATGGTGACCCGGACTGGGGTTGGGGTTACTATTTCTTCAAGGGAGCCTTTGAGGCGCTCAAGTAAGAGTGAGAAACAACGGACGTCAGCCAAAACTCCGAAGGTGCATTCAACACGCTGAATAAGAACGTGTATGAGACCGGTCGTCTACCAGCTCTTTGTGCGACACTTCTCGAATGAGAAACAGAACGGAAAGCCGTGGGGCACTAAGGTTGAAAATGGTTGTGGGCTCTTCACCGGTGTGAACGATGCCTCTCTTCGCGAATTGGCAGGCATGGGCGTTACCCATCTCTGGCTCACTGGAGTGCTGCGCCATGCCACCCGAACGGCCTATACCGATTTGCCGGCGCACCCGGCCAGCGTGGTGAAAGGTATTGCCGGCAGTCCTTACGCCGTGGTCGATTATTTCGACGTCGATCCGGACTTGGCGGAGTGTCCGGGAAAGCGCTTGGCAGAGTTCCGCGACTTGTTGGCACGCGTGCGCAAGTGGGGTATGATACCCATGATTGACTTTGTCCCTAACCACGTGTCACGATGTTACGCCTCCACGGTTGCTCCTCAGTGGGAGTTTGGCCGGCAGGACCGTACGGATGTGTTCTTTGAGCGCAATAATTCCTATTTCTACTTGGATCGCGGGACAGGGGATGGACGCATGATGCTGCCGGATGGCGAATTCCTGCCGGAGCGCAGCCGCGGGCGAGTGACGGGCAATAACGCTGCCACTTGGTCTCCCCTGGATACTGATTGGTATGAGACCGTCAAGCTTAATTACGGCTGTGATTATCGTCACGGAGCAGCGGAAGCTGAAGCGTTGCCCGGACTGATGGCGCAACGCGAAACATTGCCACGCACCTGGCTACTGTTGGATGAGGTATTAGCTTGGTGGCAGAGCATGGGCGTGGGAGGCTTCCGTTGTGATATGGCGCACATGGTGCCGTTGCCTTTCTGGCGCTGGGCTATTGCGCACGCTCGCTTGCGGGGAGGTGTTTTTTTTATGGCTGAGGCTTACAACGATGGCATGAAGTTGACGGAAGGGGACGCGCTGTCCGCTCTCCTTTCTGCCGGATTCAATGCGGTATATGATGCCGATGCTTACCATGCTCTGCGTGGACTTTACGAGGGCGGCGGCTGGGCTAATGACTTGGATCGCTTCCACCGTCCGGAAAATCCGCTCTTTTCTCACGGCGTGCGCTACGTGGAAAACCACGATGAGCCGCGTATGGCCTCCCCCATTCTGTGGGGCGGCGTGGGTGAAAAGGTAGCGCGTGCTGTGATGGCGGCGCAATTCCTCACCTCCTGCGGGCCCGTGCTCTTCTACAATGGCCAGGAGGTGGCAGAACGTGCGGACGGCCCTTCCGGCTTCGGCGGCACGAACGGACGCACTTCCATCTTTGACTATACAACACTCCCACGCCTGCAGCTTTGGTACAACCACGGTCGCTGTGATGGTGCAACACTACCGGCTGAACTGCTCAACCTGCGCGATTTCTGCTCCCGCCTGCTGCGCATGCTCCAGCTACCTGCCCTCGCGTACGGCAGCTTTTATGGCCTCAATTGGGCTAATCAACAAACAGAGCAGTTCGGCCGCGACCCCGGTGAGTCAATTTCCGGCCACCGCGTGTACGCCTTCCTACGTCACGACCCCGCCTCTCGCTCTGCCATCCTTGTTGTTTGCAACTTCTCCCCTGTTGCCGATGCCGATGTCCGTGTTCATTTCTCAGAGGATGCCTGCAACTGGGCTCGCCGTACCGCCGATGGCTTCCAATTTAGCGACCTCCTCGAGCCCGAAACATCGCCTGTCCTCATCGCGCGCAGCACCCTCCTTTCCTCCGGTCTCCCTCTTTCCATCCCTGCCGGTTCCGCACGTGTCCTCTCTTGGGATTGCTCCTGATCCCACACGTGTCCCAAAAGGTTCTCCGGGATCATCCAACCCAAGGCAAACGCCTTTCCTGATGCGTTTGCCCCAGAAACCCCCAAATTCCCGCGCCACCGGCGCGCTATAATTTCAAATCGTACATCGTACATCGTACGTCGTACATAAGCAAACGCCTTCCCTAATGCGTTTGCCTTGGTTTTCCTCCTCTTCACTGTGAGACAATTTGTCTCCTTTGGGACAGAATGACCCGCATGAGACAAAATGACACGCCTGCATCATGGGGTAGACAACTTTATGAATTATTGATTATGAATAAATAGTAAGGATATGAGATCTTGGCACGGGATTTGCACCTAGGGAAGTGAAGAATCTGACCCCGTGCAAAAGACGGGGAGAGAACAAAACCCAAAAAAGAAAGGATCTACAGCTATGAGCAAGATTTTAGGAATCGATTTAGGAACTACGAATTCGTGCATGGCCGTGATGGAAGGCGGTCAGGCGACGGTTCTGGAAAATAGTGAGGGTGCGCGCACGACACCTTCAATAGTCGCTTTCACGAAGAGTGGGGAGCGTATTGTGGGGCAGGCGGCCAAGCGGCAGGCTGTCACCAATCCGCGCAACACGATTTTTTCGGCGAAACGACTCATTGGACGTAAATATTCCGAATTGACGGAAGAGGATAAGAAAGTGCCCTACACCATCGTGGAGGCTGCAAATGGCGATGCTCACATTCAGGTGGAGGTGAATGGAGAGACCAAGGTGTATTCTCCGCAGGAAATCAGCGCCATGGTCTTGGGTAAGCTGAAGGCAGATGCGGAATCGCGCCTGGGTGAAAAAATCACGGAGGCGGTCATTACGGTTCCTGCGTACTTCAATGATGCGCAGCGTAACGCCACCAAGGCAGCCGGTGAAATCGCGGGACTGAAAGTGCGCCGCATTATTAATGAACCGACCGCAGCGGCATTGGCATACGGTTTGGATAAGAAGACAGACGAGGAGAAAATTGCCGTGTATGACTTGGGTGGCGGCACCTTTGATATTTCTGTCCTGGAAATAGGCGATGGCGTGTTCGAGGTGAAAGCGAGCGATGGCGATACCCACTTGGGTGGCGACGATTGGGACAATGCTATCATCAACTGGATCCTCGCCGAATTCAAGGCTAAGGAAGGTATGGACATCTCTCGCCAGACAGATGCTCTGCAGCGTATCAAGGAGGAGGCCGAAAAGGCTAAAATTGCCCTGAGTTCTACCCAGAGCTATGATATCTCGTTGCCCTTCATTACCATGGATGCCACCGGCCCCAAGCATATACAGATGACGCTGACGCGCAGCAAGCTCGAGCAACTCACCGAGGTGCTGCTGGAGCGTACCGTCACCCCTGTGCGCAACTGTATCTCTGCCGCAGGTCTGAGCGCGAGCGAGATTAACGAGCTGGTGCTGGTGGGCGGTATGACTCGTATGCCGGCCGTGCAGGAAATGGCAAAGCGCCTGGCCGGCAAGGAGCCGCACAAGGGAGTCAATCCGGATGAGGTGGTTGCAGTTGGCGCTGCGATTCAGGGCGGCGTGCTCACCGGTGATGTGAACGACGTGCTCCTTCTGGATGTGACCCCGCTTACGCTCTCTATTGAGACTATGGGAGGTATCGCTACCCCGATGATTGACCGCAACACGACCATCCCGGCGAAGAAGAGTCAAGTATTTTCCACTGCATCGGATAATCAGCCGGCGGTAGACATACGGATCTGCCAGGGGGAACGAAAGATGTTCAACGACAACAAGCTGCTGGGCAACTTTAAGCTTGATGGCATCCAGCCAGCTCCCCGTGGCGTGCCCCAAATCGAAGTAACTTTCGATATTGATGCCAACGGGATCCTCAAGGTCACCGCTAAGGATAAGAATACGGGCAAAGAGCAGAATATCTCCATCCAAGGATCCTCCGGCCTCTCCAAGGAGGAGATCGAGCGCGCCAAGAAGGACGCTGAAGTTCACGCCGAGGAAGATCGCAAGCGTGCCGAGGATATCGAGGTGCTCAATAAGGCGGATTCTTTGGCCCACAATGTGGAGCGTCAGCTCTCCGAAATGGGAGATAAGGCTCCCGACCAACTCAAGCAGCCCATCACCGAAAAGGTGAATGCTCTGAAAGCTGCTTCCGAAGCCAAAGATGTGGAAAAAGCCCGCGCCCTCACTTCGGAGCTGGAAAAGATGCTTGGTGATCTCTCTCAAGCAGCTCAAGCTGCCGGTGCAAGCGCGGGCGCTGCAGATTCTGCCACCCAGGACGACTCCTCCGACGGCCCCCGCAAAGCCAAAGGTAAGGTCGTGGATGCTGAGGTCGTGGACGATGATAAATAAACAAAGACGTAATCCTGGTCGGTGCGGGCGCGCTGTGTCGCCCGTCCGATAGGGTGCCTTCTCTCAATAATCACTTCAACCCAAAATACATACTATGAACATTAAACCACTAGGACAACGCGTGCTCGTGAAGCGCGAAGAAGCAGAAAGCAAAACCGCCGGCGGTCTTTTCTTGCCGGATACCGCTAAGGAGAAACCCCAGCAGGCTATTGTCATGGCCATCGGTACAGGTGGGCGCGACAAGGACGGCAAGGATATCCCCTTCAACGTGGCGGTGAATGATAAGGTTCTCATCACTAAATACGGTGGAACTGAAATTGTCGTGGATGGCGAGACCTTCACCATCATCAACGAAAGCGATATTCTCGCTGTGATCAAGTAACTATTAACTCTTTAACTTATACTATGGCTAAACAACTCACATTTGAAGAATCGGCTCGGCAAAGCTTGCTGGCGGGTGTCAGCAAAATCGCCAAAGCGGTGAAGAGCACCTTGGGACCTGCGGGTCGCAATGTTGTGATTGACAAAAAGTTCGGTTCCCCGAGCATCACGAAAGATGGCGTGACCGTTGCTAAAGAAGTGGAGCTGGAAGACCCCTATGAGAATATGGGAGCTCAGCTCGTGCGCGAAGTCGCCAGCAAGACCAACGACATCGCTGGCGATGGCACCACCACCGCCACCGTGCTCGCTGAAAGCATCTACAGCGCGGGGCTGCGCAATGTTACGGCCGGCGCCAACCCCATCTCCCTGCAGCGCGGCATCAACCAGGCCGCCGCCGCCATGGTCGAGGAACTCAAGAGCATCTCCAAGCCCGTGGATTCATCCAAGGAGATTGAGCAGGTCGCCACTGTTTCGGCTAACTGGGATGCGGAAATCGGCAAGATTATCGCCGAGGCCATGGACAAGGTGGGCAAGGACGGCACCATCACCGTAGAAGAGGCCAAGGGCATCGATACCAGTCTGGACGTGGTGGAGGGTATGCAGTTCGACAAAGGTTACCTGTCCCCTTATTTCGTGACCAATGCGGACGCGATGGAGGCGGCACTGGAGAGTCCCTACATCCTCATCTTCGAGAAGAAGATCAGTAACCTCAAGGATTTCCTGCCCATTCTCGAGAAGGTGGCCAAGACGGGTAAGCCTTTCTTGGTTATCGCTGAGGATATTGAGGGCGAGGCGCTGGCAGCTCTGGTGGTCAACCGTCTGCGTGGTACGCTCAACGTATGCGCGGTGAAGGCTCCGGGCTTCGGCGATCGTCGCAAGGCTATGCTGCAGGATATCGCCATCCTGACCGGTGGTAAGTGCATCTCCGAGGATCTCGGCATGAAGCTTGAGAACGTCGAGATCGCCGACCTCGGCGTCGCCAAGCGCGTCGTGGTCACCAAGGATACGACCGTCATCATCGAGGGCGCCGGCAAATCCGCTGACATCTCCAACCGCGTCGGCCAGATCCGCAAGCAGATTGAGGATACGACCAGCGATTACGATCGCGAGAAGCTCCAGGAGCGCCTCGCCAAGCTCGCCGGCGGTGTAGCCGTCATCAAGGTAGGCGCCGCTACGGAAACCGAGATGAAGGAGAAGAAAGACCGCGTGGACGACGCGCTGCACGCCACCCGCGCTGCGGTAGAGGAAGGCATCGTGCCGGGCGGCGGCGTGGCTCTCATCCGTGCCCAGAAGGCCATTGCCAAGCTCAAGCTCACCGGCGACGAGAAGACCGGCGCCGATATCGTGTACCGCGCGGTGGAGGCCCCGCTGCGTCAACTCGTGGAGAACGCCGGACGCGAAGCGGCCCTCATCGTGGAGAAGGTGAAAGGACTCAAGTCTGCCACCCAGGGCTACAACGTAGTGACGGATGCCTATGAGGACCTGCTTACCAGCGGCGTCGTGGATCCGACAAAGGTGGCTCGCACGGCTTTGCAGAATGCGGCTTCCATCGCCGGTCTGATGCTCACAACAGAGTGCCTCATCACGGAGCTGCCGGAGAAGAAGTGCTCCTGCAACCACGGAGGAGCCGGCGCCGATATGGGCGGTATGGGAGGCATGGGCGGCATGATGTAACTCCCCTGAGGTAACTCAGTTAATTCATTCTCTCGGCGCACCTGCTCCTCGCTCGTGCGCCGAGATTTTTTTACCCCACCTCCCCGCAGCTCAGCTGCGCATTATTTCCAAATCGTACCTCGTACCTCGTAAATCGTACATGGCAGCCGTCTTGCGGCTGCTTGGGGGTGAATGAAATTGACAATCGCGTGTTGACGGGGTAAACTGCGCGGCATATGAACGGGAGTAAACCATACCATGTGGCGGATATTGCGCTGAAAGATTGGGGACGAAAGGAAATAGCCATATCGGAACATGAGATGCCGGGATTGATGGCATGCCGAGAGAAATATGGCGCCGCGCAACCGCTGAAGGGAGTGCGCATTACCGGCTCGCTCCACATGACGATACAGACGGCGGTGCTCATTGAGACGCTCACCGCGTTGGGCGCAGAAGTTCGTTGGGCGAGCTGCAACATCTTTTCGACACAAGATCATGCTGCAGCGGCCATCGCCGCGGCGGGCGTGCCGGTGTTTGCTTGGAAGGGCGAAACCGCTCAAGAGTACTGGGAATGTACATGGAGCGCCCTTTGCCACCGGGACGGGAAGGGACCACAGCTCATTGTGGATGATGGTGGAGATGCTACGTTGCTGCTGCATCGTGGTTATGAGATGGAGAGGGGCGATGATTGGGTGAACACGCCCGGCGGAAGTGAGGATGAGCAGGCACTCAAGGACCTGCTGCGCCGCATCGGTAAAGAGTCTCCCGGCATTTTTCAGTGCTGGCTGCCGGAGATTGTCGGCGTGTCGGAAGAAACGACGACCGGCGTGCACCGCCTCTACCGCATGGAGAAAGAGGGGCGTTTGCTCTTCCCGGCTGTCAATGTGAATGACTCGGTGACCAAGAGCAAGTTCGACAATCTGTACGGCTGCCGAGAGAGTTTGACGGACGGTATTAAGCGCGCTACGGATGTAATGGTAGCGGGTAAAGTGGCAGTCATCTGCGGCTATGGAGATGTAGGCAAGGGCTGCGCTCAGGCTCTGCGCGGCTTGGGAGCGCAGGTTATCGTGACGGAAATAGATCCCATCTGCGCTCTGCAAGCTGCTATGGAGGGCTATCGCGTGCTCACAGTGGAGGATACCTTGGGTACGGGCGATATTTATGTGACCACCACCGGCAACTGCGATATCATCACCTTGGAACACATGCAGAAGATGAAAAACCAGGCTATTGTTTGCAACATTGGTCACTTTGATGATGAGATTCAGGTGGCGCGGCTTGCTTCTGTCCCCGGGATCATACATACCAACATCAAACCGCAGGTGGATAAATACACCTTCCCGGACGGACACGAGATATTCCTGCTCGCGGAGGGTCGACTGGTGAATTTGGGTTGTGCCACAGGCCATGCATCTTTTGTGATGAGCAACAGCTTCACCAATCAAGTGCTCGCGCAGATTTCGCTCTGGGAACAACGTGATGAGCATAACGCGCCAAGCGTCCAAGTGCTGCCCAAGCGGCTGGACGAAGAGGTGGCGCGTTTGCACCTCGGCAAGCTTGGTGTCCATCTCACGACTCTTACCGAGAAACAAGCGGATTACTTGGGCGTGCCCATTCAAGGTCCTTTCAAGAGTGAAGCATATCGATACTGATGCGTGCCACGGAGGAACTCAGTTGTCCCAATATAATTTCTCTGAGCCCATTCAACATTTCTCCCATGCGTTTCATAGCAGAAAGGCGGTGGAAAAGAAGTCTGCAAGTTGGCATCGCGTACCCACAAACCATTCTTCTCACCTCGTACATTGTACTTGGCAACGGTCGTCCAACGGCCGCTCTCGCCTTGGCTTTGCCAAATTCGCGAGCCTCACTCGCTGAATTTTGCAAATCATAAATCGTAAATGAATCGCGTTTTTCTTGGAACGGATATGATGGAGAAACTCAGCTACGCAGAAGCGCTTGACTGGTTGTATGCTGCTCAGATGTTCGGCATGAAACTGGGGCTTGCCGGCATTTCTCGCTTGCTTACGGAGCTCGGCGTGGATCGTCCCCGATCCCGCGTCATCCATGTGGCCGGCACCAATGGCAAAGGTTCTGTATGTGCCTTTGCTGAGTCCGTGGCGCGCACCGCTGGCTATTCCACCGGCCTCTTTACTTCCCCGCATCTCGTGCGGTTTAACGAGCGCATTCGTGTCAATGGCATCGATATATCGGATGAAGATGTAGCTCGACTTATTGCCCGCGTGCGCAGTCATACCCAAGATTGGGAGTCTCCGCCCACATTTTTTGAGCTCACGTTGGCTGTGGCTATGCTCTATTTTGCCGAGAAACAGCCTGACCTTATCATCCTGGAGACAGGCATGGGAGGACGCCTGGATGCCACGAATGCTTTGCCGAAAGACGTAGCCGTCATCACACCTATCGGCATGGATCACACGCAGTACCTCGGCTCCACGCTCTACGAGATTGCACGGGAGAAGGCCGCCATCATCGCATGGCACCGTCCGGCTCTGACGGCTCCGCAGCAGC
The DNA here is from genome assembly GCA_947588645.1 of uncultured Akkermansia sp. Lineage (GTDB taxonomy): Bacteria > Verrucomicrobiota > Verrucomicrobiia > Verrucomicrobiales > Akkermansiaceae > Akkermansia. Next base: position 16,056 of record CANPYO010000024.1, read on the forward strand.
CGGAGGCCATGCGCGCTATCCACGAGGCGGCCACTGCGTGCGATACCGATTATCAAGTCGTTTCAGAACCTTGCGAGCTGCCGCTCGGACTCACGGGCGTACATCAGAAACTCAACGCGGCGTTGGCACTGGCGGCCTTGCGTGCGGCCATCCCACATTACCTTTGCTCGGATGCTCAGCTGGCAGAAGGGCTTGCCGCCACTCGTTGGCCAGGGCGCTTTGAGAACGTTCTTCCCGGAGTCATCCTCGATGGCGCGCACAACCCTCCCGCCATGCGCACGCTGGTGAATACCTGGCGCGCGACACAGGGTGACATCCGTGCGCATTGCATTTTTGCCGGAGCCGCGGATAAGGATTTGACGGAGGTCCTCAGCATTCTCTCACCCATTGTAGCGAGCTGGACTCTCCCGCCTGTTCAATCGCCGCGCATCATGCCGCAGGAACAGCTCTCTCAGCTCGTTTGCAGGGTGTCAGAAGCTCCTGTCAGCACCCCTGCTACCCTAGCAGATGCCTTGGCTTCCTCACGGCGACCGTTGCTCATTTGCGGCTCCTTCTTCCTGGTCGGCGAAACCTTGGCATTGCTTCATCACAGTGCAGATTTCCGGGTAACGCAGCAGTAATCCCGACGTGCAGCATGGGGATGAAGTGAAAAAATCCCCAAGTTTGCAAATCATACATCGTACATCGTACATCGTACATCGTACATAGGCAGCCCCGCCAGCCGCCTTCCGCCCTGGCTTCGCATAACTCGCAAACCTTTCGAACCAACATCTCCACATGATTTCCCTCACCACCTCAGCTAAAGCTTCGCAGCTTCGCGAGCCTTGCTCGCCAAATTTCCTAAATCGTAAATCGTAAATGAATTATGGTAAATGTCTTGTTTGTTGCGACGGATCGTGCTATTCTACCCTCATGAATGTGTTGGGGGGTGCATTTGGGGCGGAGTTGGCGCATGTGGGAAATTTTCCGTATAGGGAAGGGGAGGCGTGTGCTTATGTGAACAGCGGACGAGCCGCGCTGGAGTGCATTTTACTCAGCCTTCCGCGGCGACCTGCGCGTGCATTTGTGCCACGCTTCACATGCGATACCGTACTGCAACCTTTTGTGCGGCTCGGCATCCCCGTGATGCGCTATGAGATGCAGGGCAATCTTTTTGCTGAGGCGCGTCCCATGCTCCCTGCGTCGGTGGACGAGCATGACTTGCTACTGCTTACCAACTATTTTGGGATGACAGATCCTCAGCATCTGCGCGTCTTGGCGCGGGAGCATCCGGGACCTTGTGTAGTGGATGCAGCCACGGCTCTCTTTGCCCCTCCCGTAGCAGATGTGCCGTGTTTCTACAGCTTGCGCAAGTTTGCGGGGGTGCCGGATGGTGGGGTGGCCATAGCGCCTTTCCCTTTGAAACTCCCGGAGCAGGAGGATTGTTCAGCGCATGCTGCCGTGGCTTTGTGGCAGCGCATTGAAGTCGGTGCAATCGCTTCCCTCCCCGATTTTGATGCGCTGGAGGCACGCTTGAATACCGCGCCGCGCCGCATGAGTCCCCTCACGCGAGCCTTGCTCGACAGCATCGATTGGGAGCATATTGCACGTCGTCGTTGCGAGAATTACATAGCTCTGCACGATCGCTTAGCCCCCATCAATCGCTTTTCCCTGCCGCCGACTCCGCCATCCGCTCCGTTTTGCTACCCCCTTTTATCCGGCATCCCGGGACTGCGTGATGAGCTGGTGGACGCCCACATCGCCCTTCCCCTCTTTTGGGCTGAGGTTATCCGCGACACGCGGGCTGAAAGTTCCTCCAATTATTTGTCGCGGGCGTTGTTGCCTTTGCCCGTTGACCAGAGGTACACGGCGGAGGAACTTTGTGCCCGGATGGGAAAATTTTGAGCCCTTTATATTTCCCCTTACCTGTTCCCAATTTACGGTGCGTCGAAACAGGGGATTTCATCGACTCAAGCGTCGCTTTGTAACTACGTCCGCGCACGGTTTCACGACATCCCGCTCGCACCCGCTCCGCCAAATTCCGCGCAACGCGCGCGAATTCGCAAATCGTACATCGTACATGGGCGGCGTTCTCGCCGCCTCCGTCTGCCCCCGCCTCCTGCGCACGGCTTCGCAACATCCCGCTCGCACCCGCTCCGCCAAATCCCGCGCAACGCGCGCTAGCTTTCAAATCGTAAATCGTAAATAACCATAGGCTTATGCTACATGATGTACCGTTCACTACCATCGGGGCTGCTTTCTCATGGGACGGATGTACTGCGGTTGCCTAACGGTGATGGATTCTCCGTTTGCGTTAGACCATAATAGGCCGCATGAATCCTGAAATTGCAGAAAAGCTCAACAATCAAATCAGCCTCGAGTTCAACACCGCCTTCCTTTTCCTCTCACTTTCCGTCCGACTCAAGGATTACGGCATGCGCGGCGCCGGTGGCTGGATGCGCACCCTCTACCATAACGCCTGTGACCACTCTTTGCGCATTCTGGACTATTTGACGATGCGCCATATTCCGGTTGTCATGCCCTCCATTTCCCCCGTCGATTACACTTGGGATTCTCCGTCTGATCTCTTTCGTCTCGCACACAGTCACGCCACGATCGTTTCTGACGCCATTCACCGACTCATTGTTCTCTGCAGACGTGAGTCCGATTTTTCTACCGAGCGGATCCTTTTGCCGCGTATTCATTCTCAGCTACGCCTGGAATCTCGCCTCGCAGACATGCTCTGCGTTCTCCTCCGCTGCGGTCATGATGCCTCGGCTATTTTTCTCTTCGATAACTCTTTCCGAAATTAATGTCTGGTTATATTATGTTGCTTGCACCTTTTTTCCCGGATGCCCTTCACGCGTGTCCCCATAAAATCTTCTCCGGGCTCATTCAACCCATTCCTCATGCGTTTCCCATGGATGAAGAAGGTAAGCCAGCAAGAAGCTTAAACCATTGATCATTGAGCAAAGCCGTGAAACCGACATAGTCTCACACAGGAGACCTTCCTTCTATCAACGCACCATCGTCTTCGAAAATTCTACTTTGCTTTTGTTTCGCAGGAACGCGCGCAGCGTGCTAGCATTCAAATCGTAAATCGTAAATCGTAAATCGTAAATAGTAAATAGTAAATAGTAAATAACCAACAACTTATGCTTCATGATGTGCCGTTAACTGCCCATTGGGGGCGCTTCTTCTTGGGACGGATGTGGCCGACGGCTGTAAGGCATCGTAAATGTCTTGACTTTTCTAGTGAAAAGTGCTATCACGCCGAAACTTCTCATCCCTACCGGGAACGGATGGTTTGAACGAACCGGAATTTCATAAAACATTTTTAATCAACAAATCTAAGACGGCTATGAAACTACATCTCCCTCTTTCTCTTCGTGCGGCTTTGTTAGCAGCTATGCTCTGTCTCCCGTTTGCGCAAGCCGAAAATGTTGTGAAACAAGATGGAAACGTCATACAAATGGGAGATCTCAAGGATAGTGAGGATGGCTCGGTAGATATCACGTGGGACTCAACGCGGACGTTTCTGGATGAAAAGTTAGATGGAGAAGTGACAATCACGGTAAGTGGTACCGGCATTGTATCATTGAGTCGCGGTCAGTTGGGGAACAAGGATGGTAACATCACCATCAATGTGCACGATGGAGGTCGCTTCACTCTGGCGCTTGGTGAAATAGCAAAAGACGGAGGAAATGCGACGATCAATGTAGGATCGGGAGGGGTCTTGGAGTACGTCTTCGGGACAGTTGCATATAACAATATGCGAGGGGAAGGCATGAAACCGGTGCAGATCATACTGGATGGTGGACGCTTTGAATGCGGAAGCGGGTCTTTGGCTCGTGGTGCAAATGGTATCACGGGGGCAGCAGATGTCACTGTGAAAAATCACGGCGAATTTAATCTTGGTAGTTCGTTGCAAGTAGGGTATGGCTTTTCGGGCGGTTCAGCAGTGGCGAAATTTTTTGTAGAACAAGACGGAAAGGTTACTCAGCGTGGTTATCTGGGGAAATCAGATTGCATTGGGGAAATGATAAAAGAGGCGGACGGCTCCTACAAAAAGGATGAGTCGGGAAACTACGTTTACGAGTACGGTGACCCGGGTTCCTACGATGTGACGATTGAAGTCAAGGGAACAAATGCAGTTTACGAATTGGCAGGAGGCTTCATTGGAGGCAAAGAAAACACGGAGAAGACCGGGACAGAGCTTGAGAACAAAATTCACATCACAGTCGGGCAAGGAGGTCTATTTAAGCAAACAGGAGGATCGCTCGCGGTGGGTGATGAGTTAGAGAAGTTGATCACGGTGCTGGAAGACGGCGTTTTTGAACAGGCTGGCGGCATCAATAATGCGGATATCACTGTAACCGGGGAGTACAAGATGACCGAGGGGACAGTGAATGGTCGGGTGGGCATTGAAGGGGGAGGGAAATGGCTGCTCAACGGTGGCGTCGTGAATGGAGGAGTTACCATCGAGGCGGGAGGAAACGGCGAGCAGACAAATGGAAGTTTTTCGCAAGGATCTTCTCTGCTCGTTCGGGGGAACTATACCATGTCCGGCGGTACCAACGGGGCGGATATCACGGTAGAAGGCGGCGGCGTTTTTGAGCAAATGGGAGGCGTCAGTAATGCGGATATCACTGTAACCGGGGAGTACAAGATGACCGAGGGGACAGTGAATGGTCGGGTGGGCATTGAAGGGGGAGGGAAATGGCTGCTCAACGGTGGCGCCGTGAATGGAGGAGTTACCATCGAGGTGGGAGGAAACGGCGAGCAGACAAATGGAAGTTTTTCGGAAGGATCTTCCCTGTTCGTTCGGGGGAACTATACCATGTCCGGCGGTACCAACGGGGCGGATATCACGGTAGAAGGCGGCAAATTTATCCACGAGTCTGGTCAAGTGAGCGGAGAGGTGACCATAACGTCTGGAGAGTACGCATTGAGTGAGCATGGTGAATTCGCGAAAGGTGCGCATGTCTCCATCAATGGAGGCTCTTTTTCAGCCGAACAGGGAAGCGTTCTCGGAGGGATGACTTTGGATGTGAATGGCGGTGCGTTGACAATGCATAATGCTACTTTGAACAGTAGTGCGGTCAATGTGTCGGCGGGCGGCGTCTTTACCATCTCCGGAGCGACGACGCGTGTCGAAAATTCTGCCATCAACCTGAAGGAGGACGCAACACTGGAATTGAAGGATGATGTCAAGCTCAGCATGGAGCAGCTTCATCTTACGGCTAAAAACAGTCGGGTGAAGCAAGTCGGCGGGGATTTCATCGGTGACGTTACACTGGACGCTGATACCACATACACCCAAACAGGTGGCGCGGTGAAAGCAAGTCGAGTAACCGTAAGAGGCACTTACATTTTGGGCGAGGAAGGATCATTGACAAATGCGGAGGGCAACGCGACTCAGGTGGATGTGCAGGCGGGCGGTTCTTTTGCTCAGCATGCGGCGCTGAGCGCAAGCGTAAGTGTGAATGGAAAAGGCGCTTCATACGATCAACGGGCAAATCTGACAGGTGATGTGCACGTGACAGAGGGCGCTTCGTTCTCCCAGCACCACGATGTGCTCGGTTCAGTGGATGTGCAGGATTCTCTCTACACGCAGGCAGGCGGACAGATTTCAGGAGGCGTTTCCGTGGGAGGAGAAAACGCAGTCTTTGTCCAAAAGGGAACGATAAGTGCTGCTACGCCCCAGGAAACGGCAGTAGTTGTCAGCCAGGGCGCGTCCTTTACCCATGAAGCTTCAGGCACCACCACGGGCGACGTGGAGTTGAATGGCAGTCACTCGCGGTACAATTTGGCGGGAACCATCACCGGTGATGTTGTTGTAAAGGAAGGCCCTTTCATGCAGTCCGGCGGCACGGTGTCCGGAGGCGTGTCTGTGACAGGTGGCAGGTACGAGCAAAATGCAGGTAAGGTGGTGGGAGCGATGGTTGTCAACGGAGGGACCTTTACGCAAATGCAAGCAGAGGGCATGGTAGGCAGCATTGACTTGCAGGGAGGCACGGTGGCGCAAAATGGCGTCGTTTCCGGAGATGTCATCGTGGCCAAAGGGACCTATACGCAGAAGGGCATGGTGAATGGCAGTGTAGGGGTGTCCGGAGGCAATTATACACTCCAGAGTGGAGGGCAGGTGCATGGGTCATTGAAAGTGTCCGACGGCATGGCGATACAACAGGGTGCGACCACCGGTCAGGTTTTGGTCGAGGGCGGGACGTACACGGCATCTGCCGGTGCGGATCTTGCGGGAGGACTCCGTGTCACTGCCGGGTCTGTGAATTTGGACGGAGAGATGACTCTTTCTGCGGATGTGGGAGTCAGCGGTGGGACGGTGAGTCAGCAGCAAGCGGCAGTGAGCGGTGAGTTGAAGGTTACCGGAGGGGTGTGGAAGCAGAGCGGGGGAACGAATTCCGGCAGTATCACGGTGTCCGGCAGCGAGACCGAGTACAACTTCATGGGAGGCAAGATAGTCGGCGTGGTGCTGGTGGATGAAGGGGCGTCCTTTATGCTGGGACGAAGTGCAGATATGTCTGGGGCAGCCGGCGTGACAGTGCGGGGAGGATCGACGTTGACGGTGGAGGGGACTCCGAAAGGGAAGATAACGCTGGCGTTGGATTCAGCGCATCTCGTGGCGAGAGGTATGGCGCAGATGGATGTGACGATGAGTGGGACTGCGAGTTACGACATGGGGAATCAGGAGATGACCGGCAGCATCGTTCTCAACGGTGGCTCTCTGCAGAACGCGGCCAACTTCGCGGGATCAGTCCGAGTGGAGACGAATCAGGGATGCACGGAGCTCGGAGGAATGGATGCGCGAAATCTCACGCACATTATGCTGGGAGGAACAGGCTCGCAGGTGACCGGACTCAAGCAAGGCAGTACGCTTACATTGAACGATGCGGCGAGCACGGTGCTCGTGAGTTCAGCGAACATAGGGGACAAGGCGCAGGCGATGGTGGTGTTTGAGGGGGAGCAGGGCACGGTGGCTTTTGGTAATTCGGGGAAGCTGGTTGTCAACTTCGAGACTTCGTTGCTGAAGGACATCCTGGATGAGGAGGACAATATCAATGTTTCCTTCCTCTTCACCAACGGAAGCTTTTCCGATACGGATTTGCTCGATAAAGTAGTGTTGGGCAGTGGTCTGGAGGAGGAGAAAAATACGGGCTCCAAAACGGCGGAGGGAGGTCGTGTGACAATTAAGGTGAATGCACAGGGTATCTGGTTTGCTTCCAAACACCATGGGACAACGGATCTGGAGGATTTCAGGAACCACCACAAAGTGGTTCTGGATGCCGACATGAACATTGTCATGGGCAATGAGGATGTCACAGTGAGACAGCTGAGTGCCACCGGGAGCGAGCCGTCAACACTCACGGTGACCGGGGATGGCAATCATGCGCTCATTCTCGAAAACAAGTCCACGGATGAGCAGGTTGACAATGGTGCAACGCTCGTGAATGGTGACATTGTGGTGAAGGGGGCGGATGTGAGGAAGGCGGGTGGTTCGAAGATGACGATAAGCGGACGAATAAGCGGGGACAAAGGGTTGACCATTGAAGAGGGTGTTTTGGAATTGAGCGGTACGGGGAACTCCTTTGCGAGTTTGACGTTCGGCGATTCAAGCAGTCTGATTCTCAGCGGGGATCTCACGCTTGATGGAGGAGACAGCAACTGGAGTAATGCGAGTGTAGCTATTACGGGAGGCGGCACGTTGACGCAGAGAGGAGGTTCGCTGACGATGGCCGGTTTGGATGTGGCAGTCAATTTGGTGGCGACGGAAGGAGCGGTGATATCGCATGGTACGGGGACTATCACCGGCAATGTCGTGGTGAGTGGATCCTCTTCCTCATTCACGCAAGGCAAGGGTAAAGTGACGGGTAATGTCGAGCTCGCAGATGGAGGTGCATATACGGCGGAGAATTCCGGTGGCATCGAGGGCAGCGTGATTGCTTCGGGTGCTGGAACCACGCTGACCTTGGGCAGTACGGTGACCGGCAGTGTGGAACTCTTCGACTACGCAGAAATGAAGGGCTGTGCCTCTCCAACTGAAATTATTGGACATGTCATCTTAGGCGATGGAGCAGAGCTTAATGGTGGTGAGAGCTCCATCGCAGTGGACGGTGCCTTTATCTTGAGCGGCAGTGGCGCCATAGCAAAGGGAATTCTGGAGGTTGCAGGGGACGTCACCCTCTCCGGCAGCAACGCGTCATTGACCGCAGAGCAAGGCAGCCGCGTCAATGGATACCTCATCCTTGATGCTCCCGCTAAGGCGACGTTCTCCGGCGAGCTGCTCGGGGTAGCGCAGGTCTCCGGAGCCGCAGCGCATCTAACTCTTTCCTCCGGCGCCAATGTTGGGGAGGTGCACCTTTCCGGTGCAGAGGCAACGCTGGAGTTTTCGGGCGAGGCGACGGTTGGAAAAGTCCTGGTGACCGGCAGTGGCGCCAAGGTGGACATGAAGGGATTTGAAGGAAGGAACACCCTGGTTGAGTTGGAAGCCGGATCGTTGGCCAATGCAGAGCGGTTCACAGGTGATTTGAAGATTGATACTCACGAGGGAGGCAAAGTAGAACTGGGCAACTTGCGGGCAGATAATATCACCCAGGTGCATGTACACAGTGCGGACGGTGTGTATTACACCGGCTTGGCCAAGGACAGTGTTCTCACTTTCACCGGCACGGATAATATGATAACCGTCGGAAGAAAGAGTGTGGGCATTGGGGGCGAAGCTGAAGATGCGGTTCTTTCTTTCAACGGTTCCGGGACCGTAAAATTTGAAGAAGGTTCGCAGGTGACGCTGCAATTTGAGTCGGCCGTATACCAGGATTTCGACAGCGGCGATCTGCAACTGTGGTTTTCCAACGGTAATTTCGATCTCTCTGACATGTCAGAATCCCGGATCCTCGAGTGGGCAAAACAGCATTTCCTGCTGCCGACGGGCTCGGGCTTTGAGTTCTCGTATTTTTCCGGGGTGCAAGGGAGCGATGCTCGCCTGACCATTACGGCTCGCAGCGACGACTCGGCAAAAGTGCTCACTTCGACGGGAACCTTGTCTGCAGAAGAACTCGAGGGCGCTAGCAAGGTGATAGTCGGGGTTGATACGACTCTGAGCTCGGACGGCAAAGATGCCACCATGCGTCAGTTAGAGGGCGAAGGAAATTTCATTGTGCAAAACAACGCTTCCGGCGTTATGAACCTGAAGTTGCGAAACGAAAACTTCGCGGATGATGGTGTGCAGCACTACAAAGGTGATACCATTTTCTCCGGCGATGTCGATACGACTCAAGGTTCCGGTATCGTAAACATCGTCAAAGAGGGAGATGCTTCACTGGAGCTGCGTGGTGATGTGAAAACGAACGGCGACATCGTGGTGAAACAAGGCACTCTCACACTCGCCGGAAAGACGTCTGCCAATTCCGTGCAAACTGAGGCTCAAGGCGAGCTGGATGTGGCAGATGAGTTGACACTGAATGGTGAAACGACACTCGATCACGGTACTTTACGCAGCAGCAGTCACAAAGGTGAAATGGTCATCAACAGTGCTCTGGAGCTTGGTCGTGGGCTGAAGCTGGAACGTGGCGGTCCTGCGATGAATGTGGGAGAAAAAGGGGCTCTTACGGTCGATGACCGGGATCTGCACATCTCGGCTCTGAGTGGTGGTGGAATCCTGAAAGCGGGTGAGAATAACGCCGGCCACTCGGTTACAATTTCCGGGGGCAATGAGAACAGGGGCGATTTCCGCGGCACTATTGATGATTCGGTGGAGGAGCTTATCATCTCCGGTATTGATACAGAACAAACTTTCACCGGCGTGAAAGCCGCGGGCACCAGACTAAACGTTTCCAGCGATGAGGCCAGGGTGACGCTCGTTGGTGGTTCTTTCAGGGAACTCGACAGCCAAGGCGCAGTGGTGGTAGAACAAGATGCCGTCGTCAACGTCGGGAATGTCCATTTGTGGGACAGCTCGCTCACAGAGTTCAACGTGCAGACGAGCCAGTTGCCCGCAACCGCGATGCTTGTCAGCAGCGGTACGGTCAGCCTGGATAATGGTGCCGGTATTTCCGTGCATCTCACCGGTGAGACTCCCGCGCCCACAGAGGGACTGAGCGTCGTCCTCATGCGGGGTGAACAGGGTGTGGCTGTCAACGGCGACATAGTCGCTGCGAGTGGAGAATTGAGAAGTCTTGAGGTAAAACTCGATGGTCTCATGGCTCTTTACTATCAGGATGCGCGGGTCGAGGTGGTGGTGGAGGAGGATTCTCAAGGCAGCAAGAGTACAGGAGAGAGCGGCATGACCCCATACGCAGCTCCGAAATCTCGAGCTGAGGTTGCAGAGCCGGCTCAGATCCTCCTGAAGGCCGATCTGGCAGAAAACAATCCTTCCGCCAATCTCTTTGTGAAAGTTGCCGGTACAAGAAACGCCCGAACAGGTGCAGATCTGCTTTACCACGCGGCTTATTCCACTGCCACTACTCCGGAATTGTTGGAGCTGGCCAACCACGTAGCCATGCTTATCACTAGCGGGAGGGCTTCTGCCGCCCAGAGCGCTATGGCCGCTGCGGCAGGGAGTGTCATTCCTTCCCTCGGGGCTGCTCATCGCGACGCGGCGAAGCGGCAAATTGCTGCTACAGCGGCTCACGCTTTTGCCCTGAGTTATGATATGCCCTCTGAGAAGAAGCATGCTGCTCATGTGTGGGTGGAAGGGAACGGTGGCGTGGCATCTATTGATCGCAATGGCGATGAAGGAGGGTACGAGCACCGCACTTGGGGCGCCTCCTGCGGAGTTGATATGGCATTGAGCAAGAAAATTGTCACTGGAGTGGCGCTCACTGCTTCCTACGGTGATTTGGAGGCTCATGCAGCGGATCGAGCCGATGGTGATCTAGACAATGTATTCCTGAGCCTTTACATGCATGCGGCGGGCAAGCGCTTGCATCACAGTTTTGGCGTGATGGTAGGCTTTGCAGATGCTTCCTTCGATCGTACAGTAAGCATGGATGACTTGGCTTACCGGACGCTCGGCAGTACGAACGGTATCAGCTTTGGCGCTTCCTATGAACTTGCTTATGACCTTCCATTGAATGAAAGAAAGGATGCTGTGTTGCAGCCGTTGGTCGGGTTGTCCGTGGTGACCAGTTCTATGGACGCTTACAATGAAAGTGGCGCTGATGGAATCGGACTCCACGTGGATGATCAGAGCTCCACGGTGACGACTCTTACTGCGGGCGCTCGTTTCATCAAGAATCTAGCTCGCGCTGTGGGCTTCAATTCAATGCTGGAACTGCGCGCCAACATTGCTGTTGATATGGGAGATGATCGTGGCGAGGCTGATGTTTCCTTCCTGGGTAACCGTGGCTACACCGCCCAAGTACGCTCTGCGGAGTTGGGCTCTGTAGGTGCTCAATTCGGTGCGGGTCTGCGCATCCCGGCAAGCGAGAAGTCTACTTTCTTCTTCAACGGTGGGGCAGATCTCCGCAACGGCAGTACCTCCTGGGGAGCCAACGTCGGAGTGCAATTCGGTTTCTGAGCACTAGAATCGCCATACTCATCCCCCCGCGCCCCGCGCACTCACTCCCCAAATCGTAAATCGTAAATCGTAAATGGGTAGACCCTGTCTGCCACCGCCTCCCGCTCCTTTGTAGCCATGTCCGATTACGGCTTCGGAACATCCCGTGAGCTCCTGCTCCGCATCCCCGCACCACCGGCGCGCTCACTTTTCAAATCGTACATCGTACATGAGCAGCTGCCTCGCGGCTGCTTGGGGCCGTCGTGCGTGTTGTACCTCGTACATAGGCAGCCCCGCCAGCCGCCAGCCGCCTCCCGCCGCTTTGTAACCACGTCCGCGCATGGCCTTCAAAATTCCGCGTTGCTTCCGCTCCGCTCCCCCGCGCAAAGCGCGCTATAATCGCAATCGTACAAAACTGCCGACGGCTGTAAGGCAGATTGGACAAAAGAGCAGCTTTTGCCCGAAGGGCTCACTGGCAGGGTGGTGCCAGTGAGTCAACGTACATCGTACATCGTACATGGGCGCTGCCAAGCGCCTCCGTCGTCCATCGTAAATGGGCAGCCCCCGCCTGCCACCGCCCCTTTCTAACCACGTCCGATCGTCGCCTTCACGATTCACCTCCCGATCTGGCTCCGCGCGCCCGCGCCACAGGCGCGCGAATTTCCAAATCGTAAATCGTAAATCGTAAATCGTAAATCGTAAACGGTTAATTTGAGGTGTTAAAATACGGGGGACTGCGATAGAATAAG
>CANPYO010000025.1 GCA_947588645.1 uncultured Akkermansia sp.
ACAAGCTCCGCATTGCTCTGATGGATTAAGCAAAAATAAAAATTTACCCCGTCTCAAAATTATAGTTGACTTCGTACGTAGGCAAACGCATTTTCTAATGCGTTTGCCCCGGGTCTTGCCATAGCTGGGATTCTGTGTTATGCTTGAGACCATGAAATACACGGAGAAACTCGCCGCACGCATCAGTGCCACGCACTCAGCCCTGTGCATTGGGCTTGATCCACGCCCGGAGGGAGAAAATGCAAAAGACATAGGGACGTGGTTACGCAAAGTGGTGCTAGAGACTTCGCCCTACGCGGCGGCCTACAAGCCCAACATCGCGTACTTCGAAGCGATGGGGCCGCAAGGCGTCCAGATGCTCGTCGATTTACTGCCGGAAATTCCCACCGACATCCCCGTAATTCTGGATGTCAAACGCGGGGACATCGGAGAGACACAAAAATACTACGCTAAGGCCTATTTTGAACAAATGCAGGTGGACGCTGTCACCCTCAATCCCTTCATGGGTTACGATATCCTGGCGCCCTTTCTGAACACCCCGGGCAAGGGGCTCTACCTGCTCGCCGTTACTTCCAACGGCGGAGCGGCGGATATTGAACGGCAGAGACTGCAAGACGGACGCAAGGTGTACCAATTGGTAGGTGACATGGTAGAGCGAGCGCGACGAGAAGGAGCAGTGAGCGAAGTCGGTCTCGTCGTAGGTCTCACGAATGCGGACGAACGCCTATTCTCGGAGTTGCCGGACGCGCCACTGCTCATCCCCGGGCTCGGAGCGCAAGGTGGCGAACTGGGTGCTCTGAGTGGCACCACGCGCACTGCACCCGCGCTCATCAATGTGTCGCGCGGCATCTTGTACAAAAATCCGGAGATGAGTTACGCGGACAAGGCAAAAATGTACGCCGATCAAATTCGGCAGGCCCTTGCACTGTAATTCACTATCCTATGAAACAATACCTTCAACTGTTGGACGACGTGTTAACGCACGGCGTCATGCGTCGTGACCGTACCGGTACGGGGACTATCGGCGTTTTTGGACGTCAAGCGCGCTTTGACCTGCGCGAGGGTTTCCCCTGCCTCACCACGAAAAAACTGCACCTACGTTCCATTATCCACGAATTGCTCTGGTTCTTGATGGGCAGCACCAACATACGCTACTTGCATGAGAATGGCGTGACCATTTGGGACGAATGGGCAAACGAAAACGGCGACCTCGGTCCGGTGTACGGTTCGCAATGGCGCAAGTGGCCTGATGGCAAGGGGGGAAGCATTGACCAAATTGAGAAACTAGTCCGAGGGCTGAAAGAAAACCCGTGGAGCCGCCGCCATATCGTCAGCGCATGGAATGTAGCGGAAGTAGACCAAATGGCACTACCGCCATGCCACTGTCTGTTCCAGTTTTGCGTGATACCGGCGGAGGAGCCGGGCAAACCTCATGGGCTGAGCTTGCAACTCTACCAGCGTAGCTGCGACCTGTTTTTGGGGGTGCCTTTCAACATAGCGAGCTACGCCTTGCTTCTCATGATGACCGCACAGGTATGCGGCTATGAGGCGCGTGAATTCATTCACACGTACGGAGATCTGCACCTGTACCTGAATCACGTCGACCAAGCACGTTTACAGCTCACCCGAGAGCCACGACCGCTTCCTGTCATGCACATCAACCCCGCTGTCACCGCGATTGATAACTTCCATTACGAGGATTTCTCTCTCGAAAACTACAACCCGCACCCGCATATTAAAGCCCCCATTTCTGTATGAAATTCACCCTCACCGGAGTGGTTGCCCTGGATGATGACCGCGCCATTGGATACCGAGGCGGGATCCCATGGCATCTCGCAGAAGACTTGCGTCTCTTCAAACGGATCACCATGGGGCATCCCATCCTCATGGGACGGAAGACGCACGAGAGTATGGGACGCCTTCTGCCCGGGCGACAAAACATTGTGCTCACCCGATCCCTTGCCTACCGCGCAACGGAGGGCGCAGTCGTCATTCACTCTCTTGAGGAGTTGGAACACATCAACTTACAAGACCCGGAAGTGATGGTCATCGGTGGGGCTCAAATTTACAGCATGCTGTTGCCGGAGCTCGACAAACTGCACGTATCGCATGTGCACGGCACCCACGAAGCGGATACGTTTTTCCCGCCCTTTTCGGAGCAGTTCCCGCATGTGTCAGAAGGGGAGGAATACGAGGGATTCACCTTCCGCACATACTCACGCTGACTGCTGTCAACCTGCGCTGTGCGGTCCCTGTACGACGGTGGCAGACGGAGCCTGCCCATGTACGATTTACGATTTGGAAAGTTCGGCGAGCGGAGCTCGCGAAGCTGCAAAGCAAATGCGAACGCGTATTCATAAAGCCGTGCGCGGGCGTGGTTAGAAAGCGGCGTTGGCGGCTGACGCCGCCTATGTACGATGTACGATGTACTATTTATTGATAGTGTGCTCGTTGCGAATTTTTTACGTATAAACAAAGATATCTGTCACTTTTTCTCTGCTGCTCAACTTCTCTCAAATGCGTTTGCCTTGGGTGCGATGCCAACGCGCGGCCAAATGGGAGCACACCATGAGCTGAACTTGGTGAAACACCATGAGTGGCAGTAGCAGATTGTTGTCCAACTGGCCAAAAATGGCTAACATCATGGGCGCGCCAACAGCCAGACTCTTTTTAGAACCGCAGAAGAGGGTCGTGATCCTATCCGCGCGCTCAAAATGCAACAAATGGCACGCACCCCAGATCATGAGCTGTATCACAGCCAATAGAATCAGAGAGGCGACAATAAGCCCCGCCAGCTGCGACCATGAAAGTTGCGCCCAATAGCCCTGCACCGTAGCGGACGAGAACGAGGTGTACACCACCAACCAGATGGTAAACCGGTCATTGGCCGCGATGAGGGAACGGTGTTTGTCGGCCCACGATTTCAAGAAACGCTGCACCAACTGTCCCAGCGCAAAGGGCAAGAGAATTTGATAGCTGATGGTGAGTACGGCGTCCAGCCCGACGCGCGCGCCATGCACGTGATCCATTGAAAAGAGCACCCCTACCAGCAGCGGAGTAAGCACCACCCCAAAAAGGCTGGAAATCGAGGCCGAGCACACTGCGGCGGGCACATTGCCTCCTGCTATGGAAGTGAATGCGATACTACTCTGCACCGTCGAGGGCAAACACGCCACGTACAACAGCCCCGAGAATAGGGTAGCGCCCACGAGAGACTCTAACGCACCGCGTCCCAGCCACACCACGATTGGAAAAAGCACGAAGGTGGAGAACAGGACCATGCCCTGCAGACGCCAGTGCAAGAGGCCTCCCACTACCGAACTCCGTGATAATTTGACCCCATACAAAAAGAAAAGCAGTACAATGGCCGCTTGGGTGAGCCAACCGAACCCCGTCGCTACCACCCCGCTGCAGGGAATCAAGAAACCAAGCAATATGCTCAGGACGATACCGACGGTAAAGGCATCCGGGAGGAGATTGCTATATTTGGCTCCGCGAGCCATGAGCTATTTTCGGGAAGGGAATTCGTACGTAACGCGCCCTGACGTCTCATTGAAAACGAGATACGCCTCGAACTTGCGGCCGCTCTTTCGGCTCACAAAATCCTTGATTAGCCCCGTCTTTCCTTTGCTGAGCAACTCGCTCACCAGCTTAGCATCCAACGTCACTCCGCACATCTCGCGCACGAGGATCAACGGTCTGCGATTCTTGCCCACCATCACGCCCTCCACGAACCAGCCTTCCTCCGTCTCATACAGCTGATGCTCGCCTTTTCCCTTCACCACGACCGGACCATGCTTAACGGCGCCATCCAAATCAGGAGCAGAGGCTCCTTGAGCTCCGGAGTTTTTTTCACCCTTGGCATCAGACTTTTCGCGTGGAGGGAACTCGAAGCCGACGCTGCCCTTGACTTCATCGAGCTTCAAGAAAGCTTCGAAGGGTCTGTGAGTGCGCTGGGAGATGAAGCCGGAAATGAGCTCACTCTTTCCCTTTTCAAGCACGTGGAGAATTGTCTCCTTCTCGAGTTGCTTACCCAAAATTACGCGGGAAACGCTAAAGCCCTTCTTGTTGCCACCGGCTCGCGTGAAATCCGGTATAACCCACTGTTTTTCGTTCTCAAACAGCTCAAGTGAGCCACGATCCTGCACCGGCACCAGACCAAGACTATGCTGATCTAAGGGCGGCATCTTCTCGTCACTCTCGTCATTGTCGTCAAAGTAAAACTCAGCTTTCCACGAAGCCTTGGCAGTCGCCGGTTTCACCAAGACGAGACCTGCACGAAAACTCCTGCCGAGACGGGAGCGGAATCCATCCATCACAGGTAACCGCCCATCACGAATGAGCTGAGTGAACTGCTCATCGTTCAAACTGAAACCAGCGTGGACGCGCCGAATTTGGAACTTGCAATGCTTGCAACTCACGGAATCCACACGACTTTCCAATCCTTTTTTACCACACCCCGGACAAGCGATGTCAAGATCCTCGTGTTTTCCTTCACGCATGTAATCGCGCACGGCGGATACGATCTCCGTAGTATACTCACGTATGTCATGCATGAAAGTGGCGCGTTTCAGCTTGCCATTCTCCATCTGCTTGAGTCGGTATTCCCACTCGCCAGTGAGCTCCGGGCTGGAGAGTGTACTCAAACCTATCTTCTCCAACAAGTCGATGAGATCCATACCGTGACGGGTAGCCACCAGCTCCTTTCCATCACGAGCAATATACTCCTGAGCCAGCAGCCCTTCGATAATGGACGCACGCGTGGCGGGCGTACCCAAGCCGCGCTCTTTCATCGCAGACGCCAGCTCATCATCTTCTACCAGCTTGCCGGCATTTTCCATAGCTGTGAGCAAAGTCGCCTCTGTGTACGCAGCGGGCGGTTTTGTGGTGTCTTCAACAGCCTCTACCGAGCTGGCCTGTACCTCTTCACCGGCTTCCACACGGCAAAGGTCATCTTTCTTTTTGCGCTCGCTGGTGTAAAGCGCTCGCCATCCCGCAACGAGCATAACTCGTCCGTGAGCATAAAAACAATCCTGACCGGCTTTGGTGGAAATGACGGTGAATCGTTCCGTATCCTCATACTCTGCATTCGGCATGAAAACGCCAAGAAAGCGCTGCACCACCAAATTGAAAATGCGGGCAGCATCTCCACTCAGATTCACGAACTTGCCAGTGGGGATAATGGCGAAGTGATCACTCACTTTTGAGCTGTCAAACACACGTCGCGTTGGACGAATGCCGTGCGCATGCAGGATGCCTTGTGCGTGCTGCGCGTACTCCGGCATGCAGTCAGCTATCCCCTGGACTGTACGCGTTACCACGCCAAGGTAATCATTCGGCAAAAATTTAGAATCCGTACGCGGGTAAGTAAGCACCTTGTGCTTTTCATAGCACTCCTGAGCCAGCTGCAGTGTGCGGCTTGCCGAAAATCCAAAGCGATTGCTTGCCTCTTTCTGCAGGGAGGTGAGATCGAAAAGCAAGGGCGCAGGCATGCTCACCGGTTTGCGCTTTTCCTCCACAACACCTGTCTTTCCTCGGCAACGCTCCGCCACCAATGTGGCTTCTTCCGCATTCCACAACCGCTCGCGGGAACGCTGAGGCGCCTTTTCATCACGTTTGAAATCCCGGTCAATCCACTTGGCCACATAACTGCCATTGGCAGCTGCAAATGTAGCGTGCACCTCGTAGTAAACCTCAGGGGTGAAGGCCAGCACCTCCTTTTGCCGCGCCGCGAGTATGGCGAGGGTCGGTGTTTGCACACGACCAGTCGGAGTGACATGGAAGCCACCGGCACCGGACTGCATGACGGTGAGGGCACGCGTGCTGTTGAGCCCCACCAGCCAGTCAGCCTCGGAACGGCACACCGCCGCATCCGCCAAATGAAGCATTTCCTCATTGCTCTTCAGTTTCTGCCAAGCCTCTAGGATTGCATCATCCGTCATGCTCTGCATCCACAAACGGAAAAGAGGTTTCTTGATACCGCCGAACCGTATGATGTTGCGAAAAATGAGCTCACCCTCGCGTCCGGCATCGCATGCATTCACCAGCGATTCGACCTCCTTGCTACGTGCCAATTTCAGGATCTTGCGCAACTTATCCGACGACCTGGCGATGGGTTCCAGCTCCATGACCTCCGGCATCACGGGCAAGTACTCCATCTTCCATGGCAAGCTCTTTCCATCTTTGGTCTGCGGTTTTTTCTGCTCCACCAAATGCCCCACAGCAGATGTGATGATGAGCTTCTCATTTGAAAAACCTCCTGCCGCCTCATCCTTCTTGAATTTCCCGTATTTCTTACCAAGCACGCGAGCCAAGTCTGACGCCACGCTCGGTTTTTCTGCGATGATGAGTTGTTTTGCCATATGTAACGTTCGAAAAGCTTCCCTACAGGAAACCCCATTCACCCCGACTCGTCAAGTTTCAAGTGTGGCATAATAAGACACGGCAAACGCATTGAAACTACGTTTGCCATTTACGATTTACGATTTGAACGCTAGCGCGCCTGCGGCGCGGAGAGGCGGAGCTGAGCTCGCGGGGAGCGGAGCGGAAACGGCGTGGAATACCCTTAGGAACACAGAGGAGGCTCAGAGCTTTGTAAGCCATTTTTGCCGGAACGGATGCACGTGTCCATCTGCGGCAATGACTGACCTCAATATTCGCCGTAGAGGGTGAAGCCTGTGCATTCTCGAATGGTGATGGGTAACAGTTCTCCGACCTTGACAGAGCCTCGTTCAACGATGACGGGCTTATTCTGCGAAGTACGCCCCTGCAAACGGTTTGGATTCGTCTTGCTGGGGCCATCCACAAGGATGACTTGTTGAGTTCCTACAAGCGCTCTATTGCGAGCGGTAGCAATACGATTCACCGTGTCGAGCAAATCGTGATTACGAGCCTCCTTTTCACGCAAGCATACTTGACCCGGCATATCTGCCGCAGGAGTTCCCCGACGCGGAGAATACTGGAAAATAAAAGCGTTGTCGAATTGAATATGTTCCACCGCAGCTTTAGTGAGCAGGTAGTCTTCCTCGGTCTCCCCGGGAAAGCCCACGATGATATCTGTGGTGATGGCAAGATCGGGGCGAGCGGCTCGCATCGCCTCACAAAGTTCTACATATTTTTGCTGCCGGTAGGGACGACGCATTAGCTGCAGGATACGATCGCTACCGCTCTGCATGGGAAAATGAATATGGCTGCAAAGTTTCGGCAGATAGGAAAAAGCACGCACCAGGTCCTCACGAAAGCCAATGGGGTGCGGGGAGGTGAACCGTATGCGTTCCAGACCCGTCACCTCATGCACTGCCTCCAACAGACGCACAAAGCCTCCGCGTCCATCTATCACAGGATCCTCGCGTCCGTAGCGGTTCACAATTTGTCCGAGCAGAGTAACTTCTTTCACCCCGCTATCGACCAATCGACGCACCTCATCCAGAATATCTGCCGCTGATCGACTGCGCTCTGCCCCGCGCGTGAAGGGTACAATGCAGTACGAGCAACGCATCTCGCACCCCTGCATAATGGACACATAAGCGGAACAAGATGTGCGCAGCGGCAGGTGGTCACGAATGCGGCTATGGGCATCCGGCAAGTCTTCTACCTCGCACAATTGCGCTCCCTTGCGCAAAATGGGGTGAAAGGCGGAGGACAACCGCTGATTGAGCAACTCATCGCAGAGCTGGAAAACCCGGTGGTAGCAGTGCGTTCCGGTCACCACATCCAGTCGCGGCACTGCATCAAAAAGCTCTCGTGCTTTGCTTTGCGCCATGCAACCCATAAAACCGAACACGACCCAAGGACGTTCCCCTGACTGGGAGCAAAGCATGCCCATCTTTCCCAGAGCCTTCAGCTCCGCCTTCTCTCTCACAGAACAAGTATTGATAAGCACCACATCTGCCCCCGTCTCGGATTCCGCGAGACTGTATCCGCCGGCCAGGAATGTGGCGGCCACCTGTTCCGAGTCACGCTCGTTCATTTGGCAGCCGTAGGTCTTGATATATACAGAGGGCATAGATTTAGTATTCGTAGACAGTGGGATCCGTCACACCGGCAATGGCAAAGGCCTCGCGGCGCTCCCGACACGTACCGCAGCGCCCGCAATGCTTCTCTCCCCCGCAGTAGCAAGAATAAGTCCGTGAAAAATCGACGTTCAGTTGGGCTCCAAGCTTCACAATCTGAATCTTACTCATGGCAATAAAGGGACGCAAGAGTTGCACCCCCTCGTAGCTTCCCTGTTTCATAGCCTGTTCCATGGCGCGCATAAACGGCTCGCGACAGTCCGGATAGATAGCGTGGTCGCCCGCGTGGGCAGCTATCACTACTCCCTTTGCTCCCCGGCTCTCCGCTATACCCGCGGCAACGGAAAGGAATATGCCATTACGAAAAGGCACCACTGTGGCTCGCATATTTTCCTCCCCGTAATCACCACTCGGTATCGCCGCGGCACCGCTTAGCAACGCGCTGGACAAATGAGCCGCCAGAGGCGAAATATCTACCACGCAATGAGGTATACCGAGTGCGCGCGCCTGGAACTCCGCGCATGCCAACTCTCGCTCTTCGTGATTGCTACCGTAACGGAAAGAGAGAGCAGCCAATGGTTCATGTTCGCGGCAAGCCCAGTACAGCGCTGTCGTCGAATCCACACCACCGGAAAGAAGGACAAGGCATTTCATAGGTCAGTTTGAGGTATCAGGCGGGTCGATTTTCCGGACAATGCTCCGCTGTTGTGGTAAGCCTGATGCCGCCGCGCGGCGAAAAACGACCTACCACGCGCATCCAGCTCGGCTGCACTGCCGCCACCAAATCATCCAGGATTCGATTCACAACTTGCTCATTAAAAGCCGGATAATTACGGAAGGAAACGAGGTAATACTTTAAACTTTTGGTTTCCACCACACGCTCTGCCGGCACATAGGAGATACTCAAAGCACAGCTGTCCGGCTGACCCGTCACCGGACAGAGGGAAGAGAACTCCTCCGTCTCCAAGGTCACTACGTATGGGCGCTGCGGACTGCGATTCGGGAAGGTCTCCAACTTCGCCTCATCCGGCGAATGAAAAAACTCACTGTGCTTACCAAGCAAGGAAAGTTCTTGTTTCTGATTCATGACAGTTCAGAGTTTGATAAGTTGGTAAGAATCGCGTCCATCCTTCATCCCCCAGCCGAGCTCAGCCAAACGCGACCGCAGAGCATCTGCCCGCGCCCAATCTTTGACCAGACGCGCTTGCCAGCGCTCCTGCGCCACCGCTTGCACCTCCGCCGGCGCCTCAGGCTGCTCCTCTTCCGCCGGTGGCAAGATCAAGCCCAGAGCCTCGACGATAAAGCGGAGAGCAAGACGCGCCTCGTGAGCTTCCTCCCGGCTCAATTGATCAGGGTTCAGACCATGCAAAGCACTGAAGGTATGACCCAATGCCTCCGGCGTGTTCAGGTCGTCCAGAAGGCTTTGCCACGCAGGAGCAAACACACCCAAATTTGGCGTTTTTTTCACCAACTCTCGGTAGGTGGGAGCCACCTTGTCCCCCGCTTTTTCAGCCAGCACGGCATCAGCCCGACTCAGCTTACGCAGAGCAGAGGCCGCATCTTTCAAGCCTGCCAGAGTGAAGTTGAGCGGGCGTCGGTAGTACGCCCCGGCCAGCACATAGCGCAAAGCCGATGGTTGATGCCCCAGTTTTGCCAGATCATCCAGCGTGTACATGTTGCCGAGGCTCTTACTCATCTTGGCGCCATCCACCAGCAGGTGGGTCACATGGAACCAGTGTCGCGCAAAATCCCCGCCGCACGCGCAGCGGCTCTGAGCTATCTCATTCTCATGGTGAGGGAAAACGAGGTCCACCCCGCCCGAATGCAGATCAAAAGAATCGCCCAGGTATTTATGACTCATAGCCGAACACTCCAGGTGCCAGCCAGGACGCCCTTCTCCCCAGGGGGAAGCCCAGTAATTCTCGCCATCCTCCGGACGTCGCGCTTTCCACAGTACAAAATCGGCCACGCTGTCCTTGGTGTACTCATCTGTATCTGCGCGGGTCTGCGCCGTCTTGCCCAAATCCAGAGATTGAGCATCCAAATGTGCTAATTTGCCGTATTCGGGATACGAGGAAATGCGAAAATACACCGAGCCATCCTCGCTGCAATAAGCATGACCGGAGTCGATGAGCTTTTGTACGATCTCGATTTGCTCTGCTATGTGCCCCACGGCGCTCGGCTCCACGTGCGGCGTCAGACAGTTGAGTTCCTTGCAATCATCATGGAACTTCTGCGTCCACTTTGCTGTGTACTCCGCCAACGGCACACCCTGCTCCTGAGAATTACGTATCGTCTTGTCATCCACATCAGTGATGTTACGAACGTGCTTGGTGCGCAGGCCTGAGAGCTCTGCCACGCGCCGGAATACATCTTGCGCCACAAAAGTGCGAAAATTGCCGATGTGAGCCGCCGCATACACTGTGGGTCCGCAACAATAAAAACGCAGAGTTTTTCCATCCTGAGCCCTCACCTCGCGAAGCTTCCTCGTGTACGTGTCGAATAACTGAAACATGACGCGTTATTATGCGCAATGGACCCCGCCCTGTCAAGCTTGACATTCTCCGCGGGAAAAGCTACCATGAGGTCATGGAAACTCTGATTACTCGCGGTATTGTCAACTCCTACTTTGAAAAAATCAATCGCAGTTTGCAACTGGATGCTGCCATCGTGGGCGGTGGACCGTCCGGCATTGTGGCGGCATATTATCTGGCCAAGGCGGGGCATAAAGTAGCGTTACTGGATCGCAAATTGGCGCCGGGCGGCGGTATGTGGGGCGGGGCAATGATGTTCAATGAAATTGTGGTGCAAAAAGAAGCCCAACCGATCTTGGATGACCTGCAGCTCCAGTATCGCGAGTACGAACAGGGCACCTGTCTGCTGGATTCTGTTCATGCCACCGCCGGTTTACTCTACCGCGCCACGGAGGCCGGTGCGCTCATCTTCAACTGCTACTCCGTAGAAGATGTGGTGTATAAGCAAGGTCGCGTCGGTGGTGTGGTGGTAAACTGGACACCGGTGTTGTTGCAACACATGCACGTAGACCCGCTTACATTCGCAGCTAAAACGGTGCTGGACGCCACTGGTCATGACTGTGAAATTGCTCGTACCGTAGCTCGTAAGAACGGCGTATCGCTGTACACTCAAACCGGCGGCGTCATTGGAGAAATGAGCATGGATGCCGCTGAGGGTGAGCGCACCACCATTGAAAACACCAAAGAAATCTACCCCGGACTCTTCGTCTCCGGCATGGCTGCAAACGGCGTGAGTGGCAGTTTCCGCATGGGGCCAATCTTCGGAGGCATGCTGATGAGCGGTAAGAAGGCCGCCGAGCTTATGCATGTCTCCATATGCGCTCAGCAAGGTTGATGTTCCTTCACAAATCTCGAAGGTCTGCTATCCACTCGCCAGCATCTTGATATCGCTTCTCAATGGCAGGGTGAGCAGCTTTGTCGATGCTTTTCAGAAGACGCTCATCATAAATGGAGCGTAGCCGTTCATCGTCAGCGAGCGGATCCGCCATGTCGTACGTCTCGCGCGACCGAGCATCCGGCAGACACGTAGACGTCAGGATGTAGTACAAAGTGGCGCCAAAGGCATACAGGTCTGTCCAAGCGCCCATGTTACCCCCATCCTTCCCCTGCTCGGGCGGGCTGAAACCCAAAGACTCCACCACGCCGGGATCAGCATCGCCATATTCCTCCCGTGCGGCGCCAAAATCAATGAGCACAGGGAGCCCCTTCATATTGATGAGAATGTTGTCCGGCTTAATATCGCGGTGCAAAACATCTCGTTTGTGCAGGTAATCCAGAGCATCAAGTATCCGTACCATCGTACCCACCAAGGCCTCCTGGGGTATATCGCGCTTGTGAGAGCGGTAATCATTGGCCACATCTGCCAGTGATTTTCCTTCGATAAACTCCGTCACGTAGTACGAAGTGCGATGCGCATCGAAGAAGGAGTACACCTTAGCGATATTCGGGTGGCTCAGTGAGGCGAGCAAACGCGCCTCGCGAAGAAAATTATTGTGTGCCCAATCGAAGGTTTCCTGACCCTCCGACGCAATGAGCACCACATCCAATGTTCCGGATTGCCGGTGGCACAGCGTAGCCGGGAAGTTTTCCTTGAGCACCACCTTCCGCTCCAGCGTTTGCTCCTCTGCCAGATACGTCACCCCAAAACCTCCTGCACCCAGCATGCGTATCACCCGATAACCATGCAGCACATGACCGTCCGGCAATTCCGTAGGAGCCACCTCACACTCCACATCGACATCGTCCGCGGGGGACTGGCTGTGCATATCATTGAGAATGTTGCTCAGAAAATTATTCGGGGGTGTCATGGCTGGAATGATGATAGGGAAAAGGTTAAGAGGGACGTCGATAACCGGGAGCAGAGAGAGCGAGGCGGCGGCACAACGCATAATCCACCCCGCCACCGGCAAGGGTCGGAATAGCACGCAGGGCCACAATTCGTTGCGGCGCGTATTGAGAAGGAATACGCTCATTTACAATAGCGTAGCGCAGAGTAATTACATCATGCGGTCCCACCACTTTGTGCAACGTGGAAAGCAGCACAACCTGTTCTCCACGTCCATCGGGCGTGGGGATGCCGACCACAGCAATGCGTGGCTCGGAGATCATACGTGGAATGGAGAGGACGCCGGCAAGTATCTCCTCCACTCGGGCGTGTGAAATAAGCTCCCCCTCAACATAAGAGAAGCGCTCTCGCGAACCACCCACGGCAAGCAAGCCGTCCTCGCGAATGCAACCGATATCGCCTGTGCAAACCCAGCGATTCGTCGGCGTATCCGGCGCGGGCATTCCTTCTTGGACAAAGCCGGAAAAAAGAGGTTCCCCCTTTACCCAAACCAATCCTGCTTCGCCAGTGCCAAGCGGTACATCAGGTCGCAGGTGATTCGTCACTCGCACGGCAAGTCCCGGCATCACCATGCCCACCGTACCCGGCGCACCGGAGGGAATGACATGCGGACTAGCTCCCTCGCGTGCGGGCAAGGGAGGCATGCTGCATGCCACCGGCATAGCGCACTCCGGAGGCATATAGCACTCGCAGAGTACGATTTTGTGGTCGTGGTAGGCTTGCTGTGCCACGGCCGTTGGTATATGTCCGGCTACTAATATGTGGACTTTCTCGGCAAAGTCGCCCGGTTGCACCGCCTCCAATATACCCGGCACCTGTCGCGGTTCCAGCGTCAGCATAGTCGGACTATATTTACGGGCAAGATCGCAGATACGCTTAGCGGCGTACGGTTCCGGATAAGTGATGATATCCTGCCCGTGCAGCAGGGGATACACCAGTCCCAGCGTAAGACCGACTCTGTAGTAGAACGGGAGAGAGCTAAGCACGCGTCCGCCGACCTGCGTACCCAATCGGGAAGCGGCGAGCCGATAGCCCACCATCACCGCATGGTGGCTGAGTAAGACTCCGCGCACCCCTGCCCCCTCCTCCGGCAAAGAAAATGCCATGAGCGCCTCGTCGTGCACGGTGCTGATGGGTATGTCCATCCACGATGCCAGGCGACGGCGACCCAATCGCCCGACCAGGTATTCTTTGATAAGCTGAAAAGAAGTACCGGATGCCGTCAATAATTCCTCGATATAGAGAATATCCCGAGAGGGGGGCCAAGGGAAATCCGGTTGCTTTTGCATGAAATTGCTTCCCGTGATAAAGCGGGTAAGTTCAGCCTGCTCCGCGACACCACGGAATGTGGATTCCGAATAATTATAGTCAATGTTGACAGGAGAAATACCGGCCAGCATACACGCCACGTTGGCAATGATACTCAGATGCCCCGGCGGCAGAATGATCCCCATGCGTCGGGCAATGGTGTTTTTGCGCAATCGACGCGCCAGGGGCGCCGCCAGCGTCAGCAACCGACGGTAACTCATACTCTGCTCATTCACTCCGTCAATAATAACGGAACGTGGATGGTCGGTAAGACTGCGCAGCAAGCCGGCTGCAAGTGTCTCTTCCGACAGCAGCGGCACAGTGCCCACACAGTTGGAAGCCTCTAGCGCCCACGCGGCCACCAATCGTTCTGCCGGTTCATCTCCGGGAATAAAGGTAGGGAGAAAATCCACTACAGCCCGTTCATAGGGAAACTCGCTCGTCAGCAGAGCCGGCTCTCCCTCGCCGCGATACATGCCCGCATACACAGGCAGAACTCGCTTTTTATAACCCTCCAGCAGAAGCTGCAAAATGCGTATGGGAACATCGGTGATGCACGCGCCAGGCTGTTCCTGACGCCCCGGCAAAAACACGACATGCCGACCGCTTTCCAACTTCGCATTCACCTGCTCTTCCAACGCCTCGTGACTTCCGCGCGCAAGCGAAAACATAATGCCCTGCGACCCCTTACGACTCACCTGAGCCATGAGCTCAGCACTCGGTCGAAGCGTATCCTCTACCAGCCAAGCTATCTTCCCCATACCTCCCAACGATTCCTCCAACACACGCAGCACGGTGTTATCCACTCGATTTGGGATAACCAACACCGGCTCCTCGGGCAGTTGAGCAGCTCCGCTGATCGTGACGGAAGGATGCATTTCCTTGACGCCCCCCAGTGTACCACAATGCTTCTCCGCTTGCAACCATCTATTCATTTACGATTTACGATTTACGATTTACGATTTGGAAAGAATGCGCAGCGGAGCTGCGGGGATGCGGAGCCTGCCCATGTACGAGGTACGATGACTCACTGGCACAACCCTGCCAGTGAGCCCTCCGGGCAAAAGTTGCGCTTTTGTCCAAACTGCCTTACGCCGTCGGCAGTTTTGTAAATGAGCAGCCGCCTTGCGGTTGACTTGGGGCGCAAATTTCTGAGTCTGAGACTACGGATCTGATTGAAGTTCCGCTTCAGCGGTCGCGCCACTTGCCGTGTTCTTTGATGAGATTGATGAGGTGCTGGACGGCCTCCTCTTGGGGGATATTGATACGCACGGGAGTGTGTCCGACGTAGAGGTTGATCTTTCCGGGGGCTCCGCCTACATAGCCGAAGTCAGCATCGCTCATCTCGCCGGGTCCGTTGACGATACAGCCCATGATGGCAATTTTGACGCCTTTTAGGTGACCGGTTGCCGCGCGAATTTTCTCCGCGGCTTCGCGGATGTTGTACAAAGTGCGTCCGCAGGAGGGGCAAGAGACGTATTCCGTTTTGCTGAGACGTACGCCAGCAGCTTGCAGCACATTGTAGGCAAGGAGCAGAGCTTTCCGAGGATCTGTTTCACCGCGCACCAGTACGGCATCGCCGATGCCATCCACCAGGAGAGAACCCACATTCACCCCGGCAGCCATGGTTGCGGAAAGCTCGGACACAGGCTTCCCCTGGGTGTCTTTCAGCAGAATGCTATGGCGTGCGGGGATGCCGGCTGCCAGGAGGCGTTGCGCTTGCGGCAGCGGCATATCCACACCATCGCGTACAGCAACGAGGCAAGCCGGGGCAGTTTGCAGCTGCGCCAGTTCGGAGGGTTCACGTGGATCAATCTCCACGACATTTGCAGATTCGTAAGTAATTTCGGCAGGGGTATCCTGCATTGGGAGGGTCTCAAGATCAGAAAGCGCTCGCATGACCACACGCGGCAGCACGACGCGCACAGGTTGCTGACCTCCCACAGAAAAGCCGTCCACAGTGATTGGTTCGCTCGCCCGGCGTCGATAGCAGAAGGGGTTGAAGGGAGGCTGTGGCGAGGTACGCAGGTGCAAAGGAGATTGAGGAGACGCAAAGGCCCGAGCAAGTTCAAACCCCGGAGCGACCTCGCGCACGGCTTCCTCGGTGAGTGAAACACGCAGAGTGTCCCCGATGCCGTCCGCCAGCAGGGAACCGATGCCGATAGCGCTCTTGATGCGAGCGTCTTCACCCTCCCCGGCCTCAGTGACGCCCAAATGGATGGGGTAATTCCAACCGTCCCCCTCTTCCTGGAGACGGCGCACCAGAAGGCGATAGGCCTGAATCATGACCTTCACATCAGAAGCCTTCATGGAAAAAACGAGGGCGTGATACCCCAGCTCGTGCGCCACGCGGGCGAACTCCAGTGCGCTTTCCACCATGCCCTCAGGAGTGTCGCCAAAGCGTGAGAGAATACGCTGGGAGAGGGAACCATGGTTGGAGCCTAGCCTCATGGCTCGGCCATGCTCCTTGCAGAAGAGTACCAGGGGGGAGAACTCCCGGCGGATTTTTTCGAGCTCCCCTTCATACTCTGCATCCGTGTATTCTCGCGCAGCATCACCGCGTTTGTCCACAAAGTTACCGGGATTGATACGGATCTTTTCCACCCATTTGGCAGCTTCCAGTGCGGCATCAGGCTTGAAGTGGATATCGGCGACCAAGGGTACATGACAGCCCGCTGCGCGCAGTTCGCGCGCGATGTTTTGGAGATTTGCGGCATATTGCCTGGTCTGTGCCGTTAGGCGGATAATCTCACAACCGGCTTCAGCCAGCTGCAGAGCCTCCTGCACACAGCCCTTCGTATCAAGTGTGCTGTGGGTGAGCATGGATTGCACACGAACAGGGTTGGATCCGCCGATGCCCACATTGCCCACCAACACTTCCCGCGTGCTCCGCCGCACCCGGTTGAACAAATCTGCGCAATGCAACGTACTCATGGCTTCCCGGAACCTTCAGCTGTCAACGTTCAAACGGACGGGGAGGGATTCGAACCCTCGGTACGCTTTTGGCGCACACACGATTTCCAATCGTGCTCATTCGACCACTCTGACACCCGCCCATGGGCAACCTCGCGGCATCATCCGATGCCAACGAGCGAGCAGAATATATGCTAAAGAAGCGCAGTTTGCAAGCTTTATTTCGCGCAAAAAGGCGGGGCAAACGCATTAGAAAATGCGTTTGCCTATGTACGATGTACGATGTACAATGTACGATTTATTGATAACGTGCGCGTTGCGCAGATATGTTCTGGACGGTAGATGTACTCAAAAACGGGGGAGGAACAACTTCATCTGCATCGCGGAGTGTGCTGCCATTGCGGTTCCCGTATTTGGAAATAGGCACGTGATCAACCGTGCAAGCTTTATTTCGCGCAAAGGGGCGGGGCAAACGCATTAGAAAATGCGTTTGCCTATGTACGATGTACGATGTACGATTTATTGATAACGTGCGCGTTGCGCAGATATGTTCTGGACGGTAGATGTACTCAAAAACGGGGGAGGAACAACTTCATCTGCATCGCGGAGTGTGCTGCCATTGCGGTTCCCGTATTTGGAAATAGGCACGTGATCAACCGAGTACGATGTACGTTGACTCACTGGCACCACCCTGCCAGTGAGCCCTGCGGGCAAAAGCTGCGCTTTTGTCCAATCTGCCTTACACCGTCGGCAGTTTTGTACAATTTATTGATAATGTGCGCGTTGCGCGGGAATGCGAAGCGGGGGGGGGCGAAGGAACGAAAGCTCGTGAGGCGAGCTAGCGGGACACTTTCAGAGCTTCGGCAAGAGCCTGCAGACAGCGAGTATTTTGCTCTGCGGTGCCGATGGTTATGCGAATGTACTCATGCAGACCGTATCCGCCCATGGGGCGCAAGATAACGCCGCGTTTCAGGCATTCTTGGAACACCTGCTCGCCATTCCCCACCTTCACAAGCACAAAGTTACCCTGACTCGGTATGTAGGAGAGCCCCAGCTCGCTGAATGCTTGTTCGTAGCGACGCATCTCTGAGCGCACAAGTTGGACTGAGCGGCGTACGTGCTGCTCATCATCCAGCGCAGCCGATGCTGCGGCTTGGGCAAGAGTGTTCATGTTGAATGGCGAGCGCACCTTGTGCAACAATCCGGCAATCTCTTCGGTGGTGATGGCAAATCCGGCCCGCACCCCCGCCAGGCCATAAGCCTTCGAAAAAGTACGCATCACAACTACATTCTGCCCGCGTTTCACAAAGCGCAACGTGTCCGGCTGAGGCTCTGCGAAGTGGATATATGCCTCATCGAAGGCCACGATGACATGCTCCGGCACTTGCTCCATAAAATCATCCAGCTCCGACTGCTGCACCATGGTACCCACAGGGTTGGTAGGGTTGGTGATGAAGACGATGCGCGTTTGTGGAGTGATAGCGCGCAGCATGGCTTGCAGGTCATGGCTCCAATCCGGCTTATTGTCCACCTCCACGAAGCTGGCGCCGAACAGTTTGCACATGAGCGGGTACATTGTGAAGCTATAACGAGCTGCCACCAGCTCCGTACCTGGTCCCAAGCAAGTGTGGCACAGCAGTTCAATGAGCTCGCTTCCCCCGCTGCCGACCACTGTTTGATCCAGGCCAACGCCAAAGAGTTGAGCGATCTTACTGCGCAGCTCGTAAGAGGAGCCATCCGGATACAGGTTCACACCTTGGGCGGCGCGCAACATGGCTTGCACTGCCAGAGGCGATGCTCCCAGAGGATTTTCATTGGAGGCAAGTTTTACGATATCATCGGGATCCATGTGCAGCTCGCGGGCAGTTTCGGAAATCGGTTTTCCTGGCTTATAAGCGCGAATTTCCTGCACATGCTTGTGCGCGTAAGGCAATATGCTCATGAACGGATTATAAACCCGCAATACTTAGAAGACAAGCCTTGATTCCGCGCTTCATCTTGTGTAAAATACAGACATGTTCACGGCAAAAAGGCGTAACATCCTGCTGACGGGGGGAATTCTCATTGGCGCGCTTGTAGTGACTGTCCTCTGCGTGCTCTGGTGTTGCAACGAGCGCACCGCCGAATCCTTGGCAGAATTGATGCAGCAAGAAACGCAACGAGACGACTTCGATTTGTCCTTCAACTACAATTTAGGCTCGCCGTCGCCCTTTACTCAACTTCTCAAAACGGACGCCTACGATCCCTACACTCGCATACCCGGCGAGGCTCCCTCTCGCGTGCATATCTACACGCATGGCGGTGAGCTCTTTGCTTCTGTCTCCTCACCAGCCGAAGCAGATTTGCCCGCCCAACTGCGCGTGGTACCTCGAGTGCAGCAACATAAGCTGATCTATCGCCGTCATCCGGACGGCTTACGCCACCCGCTGCGCCATATTCAGCTTACCTATGAGTTGTACTATGATCGGGGCTCAGCGCCCGTGGCAGTCATTCGCCAGATGTTGGAGCTGGACTTGATGATGCGTACGGTGGACTTCATTCCGCAGGACGATGAACAAGTTCCTCCGGAATATGCGGGCATGACGGCTTCCATGTACCAAACGCCGTGGCGCGGCGAGCTGCCGGCCAAGATAGACGCGGATCCTGTGCCGGCATCCATGCTGCGCATCGTGTATGCCTTGGCCGCTATTGAAAGCCAGGAACAGGCAGAAGCAGCTGCCGGCGCCTTGGTCGCCTTTGCCGATCAGCTCGTGCATTTCGAGCCGTATCCGGCCGCTCCCTGGCCCGGTAATTGGGGAGATTATGCAACCGACGCTCGCGAGGCTGCGCGCCTGCTCACCCCCTCTCTAGTATATTTGCAGGAAAAGGAGTGTTTTCATTCTGCCGCTCTCGCTTCTTTTATCAACAGCTCCGCGTTTGAAATAATCTTTGGGACTCGCTTCAGCGAAGACACGCCTGCGAACCAGGGACCGTTCCCCGTGCGTCGAGTGGCTGATGATTCCTGCAGCTCGTGTCCGCGTTAAAACCGGGGCATCTCGCGGAGGGGAGGCGCACCCTCGGCAGGTTGCGACTCGGGTGTGGGAAGGGGATCCCGGGAAATCTCGATACGTCCTTTGCTCTGATTTTTCCAGCGGTCAAGAGCTGCCTGCAGTTGCATATTCGGATAGCCGCAGAAAAGAACCCGCGCTTGTTCATTTACCAGCACGGCATGAGGCAAATGTTCCACTCTGTACGCTTTTCCCGCTGTCCCTTGCTCATCATCCATGTAGCAAATAGTGAGACCATGATTCTGCATCATCCGAAGCCAGCTTTCTCGATCGCCGTTCACAACGATGGGGCATAGCACCAGATTTGGGTAGCTGTGCAGCAGGGCAGCCTGCTTCTGCATGATGGACATGCCGACGTCTTCTGAGGGATCCCAGAAAAAAATGAGGTTGGCTTTACCCACGACCGGAAAGAGGCATTGCTCGCCTTGCGGGTCCGTCAATTTCATGCGTGGCGGTATAGTTCCTTCGTCCAGATTTGAGATGCGATAAATAAGTTCTGTGGCGACATCGGTGAGACTCGCAGAACCGAACATAGCATCTTGCGGCGCCAGATTAAGAGCTTGGCGTATCAAGTAAATCCGCTTGGCGCGCGCATGAGCTGCTCCACCTTCTTCGCTGACTATGGCAGGATTCGTCAGCATGACACTCATGGCAAGTGCAGCCGCTCCCCGAGCTGCCGGCGAGCTGTTGCGCTCGTATATTTTTTGCAGCACCTCATAGACATCTGCCCCTGTGTTTTCCGATAATTTAGCACAGGCTTCACCGATAATCGGGGAGCTGAAATGCCGATCGCGCACCGAGTTCAGCAAGGCCTTGGCGTAGGCTGCCAACTTTTGCGGCGCCTGTTCATATATTTTGGCCAATGTTTCCGGATGATTGAGAAACCACACCACAGCCGGCGCCGCCCACTCCTCATCAAATTCGTATCTCGGCACGTCAATCAACTCAGCATGCTCGTGTCCCCGGCGTGCTTCTGCCGCCACTTTACGTGTGCCCGTCTGCTTGCGCACAGCTTTCCACAGAGCAGGCGCGACTTCATCTGCCGAGGGAGGGGGAATTGATTCACGTTGCTCCGGGGTGCTCGCCACGCTGAGCACAGCATTGTACTCCGCCTGCCGCTGCTGCCACATGTCCAACGCTGCCTTCATCTCTTTTTCCCCGGCGTGCAAAACGGGAGCAACCACCGCCATTGCCGCAATCCACACGATGATTCGCTTTTTCATGCCCGCCATTATAAGACCTGCATCTCCGTTCATCAAGCGAGAAATTGAGATAATACATGCTAATTCATTTACGATTTACGATTTACGATTTACGATTTGAAAAATTCGGCGAGCGGAGCTCGCGGGGAGCGGAGCTAAGGCGACACGGAATTTGAAAGCCGTGTACGGGCGTGGTTAGAAAGCGGCGGTGGCGGGGCGGCTGACGCCGCCTATGTACGATTTACGATTTGGATTATAGTGCGCCGGAGGCGCATAGACGGCCGGCGACTCACTGAATCACAAAGCACACTTGGGTGACCACCGTGGACGCCACAGCCTTGTCCCCACGCTGCGCCGGGGTGAATGACCAGTGACGCAACACCCAATCGCCGGCGGTTGAATCAAACTCAGCGTAACCGCTGCTTTGTACCACCACCACGCGCTGCGGTCTGCCTTGTGCATCCAGGAAGATACGCAGACGAACCCTACCCTCTACTCCGCTCTGGCGCATGGATGCGGGGTATGGCGGCACGGGCGCAATGCGGTACGCCGGCGGGGTAAAGACATCAGCCGTTCCGGCGGAAGAGAGCTGAGAAGGGACCGAGGAGCGAGCTATTGCAGGCTTGCGACGCGGAGCTGCGGATGGTTTCGGAAGCGGTTCGTCCTCGATTTCCACAGTCGAAGTTTCCTCCCATGCCGGCCATGGGAAAGGCTCCGTTTCCTCAACCGGCGCCAACTCGAATGACAGCTCTGATTGGACGGGAAGAATCAGCTGTGGCGTCACGGACGGTGTCGGAAGTGAACGTGGCTCGCGGTCACGTTCGGGCTGCTTTGCGAAAAACGTCTCCATTGCCTCACCCCGGAACGAGAGATTCAGGGGAGAGAAAGCAAAAAAACTGAGAAGGGAAGCAAAGAGCGCGAGGATGGACACCGTGTACACGAGCGCACGCAGGTGCAGGAATGAGAAGCCGGGGAGAGATACATAACGGCGCATTTTCACGGCAAGCCTCCCTCCTTCTGCGGCCCCATCCACAGCGTGTGGTTGTCCACCGCATCCACATAAAAACCCGGTTCAGCCGGGAATCGCACGCACGGTAAATGCAGCACATGCGCACGGGATTCCCGCCAACCGGGAAGCCACACGGCAAGTTCGCAAACCAAGCGCTCCACATGGGACAAGGCGTCGGCGAATTGCGCTTCATCGCGCGCGGCGGCGCAGGCGGCCAGAGCCTCATCCATGCGCGCATCATGTAAACCGAAGGGAGCTTCATCCCCGGATGCGGATGAATGGAAATACCTCTTCGGAGCAGGCAGAGGTTGAGCCGGCACCGTGGCCCAAAATGTGAGATCATGCGAGCCATCCCGGACTTGCTGAGCGCAGGCTTGCCAGGAGAGAGGCTCGGGGAGAATTTCCGCGCCGCATGTGCGGGCGCTCTCGCGCAAAATCTCCACGAGCGTGCTCACTTTTTCCGAGGGAACGTAAGAGAGGCGCACACTCAAGCGCGTACCGTCAGCCCGGCGCAGGATGCCATCCTCGCCCGCCGTGCAAAAACCCGCTTGAGCAAAGGCGGCCCGAGCCTGAGCAGGGTCATAGGCAACGCGCGGCGCATCCTTGGGCGAAAGCGCGCCATAGCCGGAGAAAAAGGCGCGCAATCTCTCCCCCTCTCCGCGAAAAATGACGGCCATCGCGCGATCCATGTCCATGGCATGCATCAGCCCGCGCCGAAGAGGCAGAGACAACCTGCGAGCATTCAGCGCTATGCCGTACGGCGGCGACGGACAGGTCGCGCTGAACTCTGTCCGCACAATGCCGCGCGCATCGGCGTACCTCTGCCAAGACGCTACATGACGCGTTTGAACCATATCGAGCTGCCCCCGCAGGAGCAGCTCAAAAGCCTGCGCCTCATCCGTGAGAAAATGGAATTGGATGGCGTCCACATTTGCCGTATGGCGGTAGAGAGGCAGATCCTGCGCCCACCAATGCCGCACGCGGCGCAGTTCGATGAGACGTCCCTGCTCCACGCGCGCCACGCTGTACGCGCCGGTGGATGGCGGAGTGCGCCACGCGTACCGTTCAGCGTAATCACCCGTGAAGTCGGCGTAAAAGCCCGGTTCGGCGGCATGAAGAAGAGCGGATGCGCGCAGCACAGCGAGAACGCCGCCGCGTCGCAACGTGAGACTCAGCGTGCGGTCATCGTACACGCACAGTTCCTCGGCGGTCGTTGAAAGAGCCTCCCACGCGGCATCCCGCGATTTGGCCCGCAACAACGCCCCGAGCGCATAATCCGCCGCCCGTACAGGTCGACCATTGGTGTAGCGCGCCGCGGGGTGCAAGCGGAAAAAAACCGTGCGACCACGTACCGCCCACTCGCACGCTACACCGGGAATGGGACGATGCGTGACCGGATGCTGCGCCACGAGTGGCATCTCCACGCGCGTGAATGCGTTGGCGTGAAAAAACTGCGGCGTAGGGCTGCCAAAGGCCAGCAAATTCGAGGGAAAGGGGCCCGGACTGGACAGGCGCAGCACGCCGCCGCGCCGCGCTTGCGAACTCCCGATGGGCTCCTCACCATCCCCGGAGCTCCAGGGCAAATCGTCAGGAGGCAGCTCCCCGGCATCCGCGTGCACAATGCGCATGGAAGGGAGGCGGGAGAGCTCCGCCCACATATCCGGCGGGTATGCGGCGGGCGCAGTATCTTCCTCTTCGCAAGCGGGCTGCTCAGCAGGCTGCACACTGCGTACAGCCCACCACGCCACTCCCGCCAACAAGAGCAAGAACAGGAAAACAACTGCACCCGCGCGCTTCATCGCATCAGAACTTCACCGTGCACCCAGCATACACCGCTGTGCCAGGGTTGATCATGGTGTCAGACGACGTATTCCACTCTCCTTGGGATAAAACGAACTTCTCGTTCGTCAGGTTTTCCACGCGTACGTGGACGCTCAGGTGGTCATTCACCTCGTAGTTAGCGTACCAACGCAGGACGACATAATTGTCGAGCCGCGTATCCACGTCCAGCCCGCATCTGCCGACGGCGGCGACAAGTCCGATGCCCGTGACGAGTTTTTTCGCCGGGCTGGTGTGGATGTCCGCCGACCAGATTTGGCGGGCAGAGTTGGTCACTTGTCTGTCATCGCTGGATTTTGGTTGAGTGAGGGTGCATGCAAGTTTGTACCCCGTGTTCCAATGGTGTTCGAAGGTGCCTCGGGCGGCGAGTTCGATACCCTGGTACGTCTGGTGCCCCTGCTTGTTGACGTAGTAGTAATGAGGATAATCCGAGGAATCTGTCCCGATTGCATTTTCTGCGCGCGTCCAGAAGAGAGTGGCGGCGAGGAAGTGATCCTTCATCC
This sequence comes from uncultured Akkermansia sp., assembly GCA_947588645.1. Classification (GTDB taxonomy): domain Bacteria; phylum Verrucomicrobiota; class Verrucomicrobiia; order Verrucomicrobiales; family Akkermansiaceae; genus Akkermansia. The sequence continues at coordinate 24,214 of CANPYO010000025.1, forward strand.
ACTGCTGCTCCAAACCGAGATCGACGGTCCAGTCAGTCTCGCAGTCAAGGTTCGGATTTCCGTGATAGAGAGCATACCCGGCATCATATGTTGCCGAGCTGCGTTGGAAAGAAGATGGAGCCGCATAGCCGCGTCCCAACGTGGCAAACACGCGAGTGCGTTCGCGGTTGAATTTATAGTTTGTTCCGGCGCGCAAAGTGAGAAGCTCATCAAACGCGTTGCCGGAATCCAATCGGGCGGCAATTGTATTCGTCCAGCCTTTCACGGGTTCCACGCTATGTTCTGCAAAAACGCTCATGACGCTGTCGAGGTTCCCGTTGTTCTTTTGTTCCTGATCCCCGTTGACGGTGTCAAAGTCGGTACGCGTCCATGCAAGCCCTGCCGTGGTACGATTTTTTTCGTTCCACCTGTAGAGGTTGCGCCACTCGATTTGCACGTTGTCCAGCTCGTAGATCCACGGCGAGCTGGAGGATCCCCTCGCCCCGATGGTTTTGTCGCTGTCGTAGTAACCCATCATGAGGCTCGTCGTCCACTTATCCGTGATTTCACCTTGGTATTTAGCCGTGATGAGGTTCGTGCGGAAGGTGTAGATGGAGTTGCTAGCCGAACCGTAAGAGCTAGCCGGGGAGTAATTCCTACAGCTGGTGTCCTCACGTCGGTAGGTAAAGGTCAGCTTGTTTTTCTCGTTCAGGTAGTGATCAAAGCGCAGCGCTTGCGACCAGTTGAGAAAGCGTGCCGGGTGTTTGAGCGCGGGTTTACTGCCGTCGGCATACTTGACGTCGTTGTTGGTGTGTTCATAGGTGGAGGCGAGGAAGTAGGCGGTTTTGCCGGAGCGCCCTTGAGCCGTGAGGTTGCCCGTATAGGAATCGAAGCTGCCGTATTCATTGAAGAGCGAGGCTGAAGGCTTACCCTTGCCTTCCGGCGTTTCCATGAAGAGCACGCCGCTCATCGCGCCGCCGCCGTACACCGCTCCTTCCGCGCCGCGCAGCAGTTCCATCGTTCCCATGCCGAAAATTGGGGAGCGGGAAATGAACCCGTTTGTCACGAGCCCATCACTGTTCATGCCGTCCAGCCTCATGCCATCCATCATGGAGAGCACGTACTTTTGCGAACTCATGCCTCGGATGACGAGGTCGGAGATGTTGCCGCGCTGGTAGGCACCTCCGCCGGGGAGGACGTAGGATCCGGGCACGGTCGTGAGAGCCTCAGTGACGCTGTAAACGCCCTCCTTTTTCAGTTTCTCAGGATCGAGGATCGAGACGGACACACCCGTGGCGTCGTAAGGCACGGCGATACCCTCGTGGGCGGAAACCGTCACGGGAGCAAGCTCTGTTTCGGGCACAGCGTCCGCAGAAGCAGGGGGTGTTTGATGATGGGATTGCGCGTGAGCGCAGGAACCTGCCAACGCAAGGGCAAGCACGGCTTGGTAGATACTCCTTTGAGGAGTCAACGAATGTAATTGCATAGATTGATAAGCCAGAGAGGCAGTGACACGCCGCCTCGGGTTAAGGCATCCCACCGGGCTGGTGTTCCGACTGAGCCCTGACGGGCATCACGGTTGCGGCACAGCGGCTGAATTGCACAGCCTTTCCCATCTATTTCCTGCGGCATCGGCGCCGCCTCCCGGGGGAGATGAAGCAGGACGAATCGACCCCGCCTCATCCCACGGGATTAAAGCATAAAAGCAACCTGTTAGCAAATACAAAAACGAGAAGAAGCATGCGGGTCCACATCCGTCCCAAGAAAAAGCCTGGTCATTTACGATTTACGATTTACGATGTACGATTTACGATTTACGATTTGAATGCCAGCACGCTTCGCGCGTTTCTGCGAAATAAAAGCAAAGCAGAATTTTCGAAGACGAACACGTGTGCGCGCCAGGGGAAAGCTACACGGCAACCGCATTGAAAAATGCGGTTGCCATTTACGATTTTAAGCCCCCGAGGGCTCGGAGTGGGATTGGACAAAAGCGCAGCTTTTGCCCCTTGGGGCGAGGAGGCAGTGCGGTGCCGACGAATCAATTCACGGATTACGTTCTATTGATATGGATGCATTGAGCAGATTTTGAAATACATCAGCGCAACGTGTCGCGCACGCATGAGGCGGCTTGCACCATGTTCTTGAGCGAGGCAATCGTCTCCGGTTCACCGCGGGTTTTCAAGCCGCAGTCCGGATTCACCCACAGACAGTTCGCCGGAATATCCCGCAACATCAGCTTGAGCGAAGCAGCAATCTCGGTGACGCTCGGAACGCGCGGCGAATGGATGTCATAGACGCCCGGTCCCACCTCCGTCTCAAAATTGTTCTGCACGAGCGCGCGCAAAATGGAGAGTTTGGAACGAGAGGCTTCAAAAGTGATCACATCGGCGTCCATCGCATCAATATACGGGATGATATCCTCGAACTCGCTGTAGCACATGTGCGTGTGGATTTGGGTAACGGGCTGCACGGCAGAGTGGCACAGGCGGAAAGCCCGCAGGGCGAAGTCCAGATATTCCCTATGCCAGTCGGCGCGGCGCAGCGGCAATTTCTCGCGCAGAGCCGCCTCATCAATCTGAATGATGCGAATGCCGGCGGCCTCCAGTTCCAGCACTTCCTCGCGCAAAGCCAGGGCGATCTGGTACATCGATTCAGCTGGGGGGACATCCTCGCGCGGGAAGGACCAGTTGAAGATGGTGACCGGACCAGTGAGCATGCCCTTCACCGGTTTTTGGGTGAGGGAAGCGGCGTAAGTGATCCAAGACGTCGTGATGCTCGACATGCGCGAAATATCGCCCACGATAATGGGCGGTTTCGTCGCGCGCGTGCCGTAAGACTGAACCCACGCATGGCGCGTGAACACGAAACCTGCCAGATTCTCGCCGAAATACTCCACCATGTCGTTGCGTTCGTATTCGCCATGCACCAGCACATCCAGCCCCAGTTCCTCCTGTAAGGCAATGCAGCGCTTGATATCCGCGCGCACCAGCTCCGCATATTCGTCCGTACTGATTTCGCCCTTGCGCCACCGGGCGCGATGACGCTTCACGGATGCCGTTTGCGGGAACGAACCGATCGTGGTGGTGGGCAACAGAGGAAGCCGCAACGTCTCACGCTGCAGAGCCTGACGCCTGCGGCGCGGCATCTCGCGCTTGAAGTCCCGGGGCGTGAGGGAGGCAACTTTCTGCTGCACCGCAGGATTCGGAGCCAACGGTGCGGCGGCGTGCAAGGCTTCATTCGCCAGAAAAGCCGCATCTGTCGCATAGTCCGGCAGGGCAACGAGGCGGCAGAGCTCCCGCAGCTCTTCCAATTTTTCGTAAGCAAAGGCGAGACGCTGTCGCACCTGCTCGGAAAGCTGCGGCTCATGGGCCACCGTGTAGGGAACGTGCAGCAGAGAACACGACGTGCTGAGCACCACATGACGAACCATACCGCAGAGCTTCCGCAGTTGTTCCAACACGTCCCGGTAGCGACAACGCCACACGTTTTTGCCATTCACGGCCCCGGCAAAAAGCGTCTTGTCCGCCGGGAAGCCATGTTGCGCCATCAACTGAGCCGACAGCTTACCCTCCACAAAATCCAACCCAATGCCATCCACGGGAAGTGCGCAGAGCCGCTCGTAGCAATCCCGCACATCGCCAAAATAGGTCTGCACGAGCAATTTTGTCCCATCGGCAGGACGATCCGCCAGCATGGATTCATACAACGCACCGAGCAGAGCGACATCCTCAGCCGTCATATCCAACACAAGAGCCGGTTCATCGAACTGGACCCACTG
>CANPYO010000026.1 GCA_947588645.1 uncultured Akkermansia sp.
GATCACGGCTTCATCACATCCCGCTCGCACCTGCTTTGCCAACTCGCGCCGCAGGCGCGCTAAAATCCAAATCGTACCTCGTACATCGTACATAGCAACCGCATTTCCAATGCGGTTGCATCACCAACCAAGCTTGGCGCGCAGGCGAGTGGCGTAGTCGCTGCTGGGCAAAAATAGAAGACGCAGGCTTTCCGGCGCCCTGCGGATAGTGAGCGCCGCATTGAGGGGGATGGTATGCGTGGCCTGACCATCGGTGGAGTAGATGAGAGACTCTCCTGAGCGTCCACGTCTCTCGCGCGGTCGCAGTGTAATTTCCACATCCTCCGGCAGCACCACAGATCGGTTGGTGAGACTGTGCGGACAGATGGGCGTGAGGCACATCACATCTGCTGTGGGCCACAGCAGAGGACCGCCTGCCGACAGCGAATAAGCCGTGGAACCGGTGGGAGTGGCCACGAGTACACCGTCCGCATGGTAACGGTTGAGCAGGGAGCCATCGAGCTCTACATCCACATCAATCATCTTCCCTGTTTGCGCTCGCATGAGAGCCACCTCATTGAGAGCCAGATGCGTTTCTCCCGGAATGGTTCCCAAGCCGCTCGGGGTGACTTGCAACATCGATCTTTCTTCCACGCGATAGGCGGAGTTGGCCAGCGATTCAACCAGTTGTGCCACTTCGTCACAGCCGCAGGCGCTCAGAAATCCCAGGTGCCCCAGATTCACGCCGGCAATGATGCAGCCGTGGCGTGCAGCCTGTTCAACAGAGGAAAGAATAGTGCCATCCCCGCCGAGGCATACGACAAGATCCGGCCATTGAGCACTCGGGGTACACTTGCCAAGCTCTTGCGCACGAATGCCACGCTTCTCACAGTTTTGCAACAGCTCTTGCAGCGCGCGCAAGCAGGTATTGCTGCGGTGTGGTGCCAAGATGCCGATGGTGAGGGACGTGGCCATGGTGTACGATGCCTATCGTTGCTCGCGCACGATTTCCGTTCCGATGCCCTCGGGCGTGAAAATTTCCAGCAGCATGGTGTGTGGCAGGCGTCCGTCGATGAAATGTACCTTGCGCACACCTGCGTTGAGCGCTTCCACCGCGCTTTTCACCTTAGGTATCATGCCTCCGGATATCGTGCCATCTTCGATGAGGCGGAAAGCCTCACGCCGGTCGATACTCTTGATGATGCAGGTCTTATCTTCGGGGTCAGGCAAAATTCCCGGGACATCAGAGATGTAAACCAATTTCACCGGTTTGAGCTCTTTTGCAAGCGCTGCTGCCGCCAAATCTGCATTGACGTTGAGTGATTGGTGCGTACCCAACTCACGAGCCAGAGGTGATATGACCGGAATCAACTGCAGGGAAAGAGCCTCTTCTACTCGAGAAAGCTGACAACCTACGACCCGTCCCACCATTCCTAAATCAACCATGCGTCCCTGTTCATCTTTCTCGTTCAATTTCTCGCCTACAAAAACCGTGGTACCCGGGATACCCACTGCTGACCCGCCATGCTCTCGTATCATCTCCACGAGTCCCGGATTGATGACGCCGGTGAGCGTATCCTCCACGATGCGGATGGCGTCCGCTCCGGTGACACGTAGCCCGTTGATGAACTTCGCCTCCAGCCCGGCCTCATTCATGGCCTTCGAGATCGCCTTGCCTCCTCCATGCACGACCACAGGATTCATCCCCATGGACTCCAGCACCACGATATCGCGCATCAGCGACTTCACCAGCTCCGGATCATCCATCGCCGACCCGCCAAACTTGATGAGTATGGTTTTATCCCGATACGCCTGCATGTACGGCAAAGCCTCAATGAGAATATTTGCCTTGTGGATTTCCTGCTGCGGTTGTTCAACCTTGCGCGTCGCAATCATGGTATGTGTCAGATGTAACGTTTGATTCGGAATATGACGAGTGGCAGTACCGCCGATATGACCATCAAAATGAGCGAAAGCCAAAAGCCCCACGTCGTCTCCAAAAAGGGAATGTAGCGGTAATTCATGCCAAAGATGCTTGCTACCAGCGTAGGTGGCAAGAAGACGATGGACGTGATGGTGAAAACCTTTACAATGTCGTTCTGCTCGATATTGATGAGCCCCAACACGGCGTCCAACATGAAGTTGATTTTATTGGACAGAAATGAGGCGTACTCTGCCAGCGAATTGACATCGCGCGATACCGGCCGCAGGGGCACATAAAGGTTTTCGTGCGTATCGAGACATGAGTCCTCGTTGCCGGCAAAGGTGATCATGCGTAGCAGATTGACCAGCGCATCGCGTTGCCGGGTAATGAGATCGCCCACACGTCCCAATTCCTCTAGCGCGTCACGCAAATCTTCGGTATCGGGATCATCCTGCTTTTCCCCATTCCTCGCTGCGTGGTGCGTACCGAATACCTTCTTTGAAAGCGCATCCAGCACCGTTCCGAATCTCTCCAGCACATCAGCCTGGCGATCCACAAGTGTTTCCAACAGTCCGATAAACACCAGATCACGGTTGGTGCTCTGTGCCCGCAGCAAAGTGTGCGAGAATACGCGGAATGAATACGAGTCTGTATGGCGTATGGTAATGAGGACATCCTTCTTCAATATGAAGGTGATTTCAGAGATAATCGGGTCATCCGTCTCCACCCGCGAAAGTACCGTCGTGGTCATGAACCGCGCGCCGTCCTCGCAGTATAAGCGAGACGTCGCCTCAATCTCGCGCATCTCGTCTTTCGTAGGCATTTCCAGCCCACATAATTCCTCGACAAAGGAGAGTTCCTGCGCATCCGGTGTCAGCAAATCTACCCAAAAGATGTGATCCTCACGGCTTACCGGCTCATCCAGTCCGACTGTGCGGGAAATTCCGTCGTTCGACTGTTTGTATATGCGTATCATGGTTCCGGTGTGCACATGGTTAAATCGCTCCGGCCGTCCCTGCCTCGCCCGCGCGAGTGTAGCGCACCTTCTGCCGAATTGCAAGCATAATTACGGGGCTCACAGGGCAATCGCATTAGGAAATGCGTTTGCCCACGCGTGTCCCAATAAAATCTTCTCCGGGATCATTCAACCCGTTCCTTCGCGTGTGGAATGCAAGACATACCACTTCCCGCCGCTTTCTAACCACCCCCGTGCACGGCTTTCAAAATTCCGCGTTGCTTCTGCTCCGCTTTCCCGCAGCTTCGCTGCGCATTATTCCCAAATCGTAAATCGTAAATCGTAAATGGCTATGGCGGCACATTCTACTTGATTCTTTTGCGTCTTTCGTGTACTCTGGCGGCATGAGTACGTATTCTTCCCCGGCGAAGGTGAATCTCTCGCTGCGCGTTAAGGGAAAAAGGGCGGATGGTTTTCACGATGTGGATATGCTGATGGCAAAGCTCGACTTGACCGACGAGCTGGACTTCCATAATTCGCGAACCACCACGTTGCTTTGTGATGATCCGCGCATCCCCACCGATGAAAATAACTTGGTCATTCGCGCCATTCTCGAATTTGAAAAACATTATGGTCGCAAGGCGAAGCAGCGCATTTCTCTCACCAAACGCGTTCCTTGGGCAGCCGGTTTGGGGGGCGGTTCTTCGAATGCCGCCACGACTCTGCGGGCCGTTAACGAAATCCTCGGCACTCAGTATTCTCCGGAGGAACTCGCCGAGATGGCTGCCGCCGTCGGCAGCGATGTCCCCTTTTTCCTGAACCCCGTGCTGAGCCGATGTCTGGGGCGCGGTGAACAGGTGCGCCCGCTCGCGGCCTATGCGGAATGGACCAGTCCGATCGTTCTGCTTAAACCGCAGTTCGGAGTGAGCACGCCGTGGGCGTATGGCGCGTTCGAGACCTCCCGCCGCCTGCGCGAGGTTATGTACGATATCCAGACGGTGAGAGGGATCCGACTGAGTAATGATTTGGAGCGCCCGGTGTTCGCCAAATTCCCCATTCTCGCCATGTTCAAGATGTGGCTGCTGAAGCAGGAGGGCGTTCTGGCTGCTCTCATGTGCGGCAGCGGCTCTTGCATGTTCGCTCTCACCGAGACTCCCGAGCAAGCCCGCCGCATTGCCGACGATGCCAAGCAGCAGCTCGATCCTACCCTCTTCACGTATTGCGGCATTGTAAACCCGCAATGATTTCTTCCCCCATGGATGACGACGCCAACCGCCGCCTTCTCGCCGTGGCGGAGGATCGGCTCTCGGGCTTTTACGAACATCCCTTTGCCGAACTCGCCGCCCGCTGCGGCATGACCGAACAGGAGGTGCTTCAGCGTCTGCGCGTCATGTCGGAGCGTGGCCTCATCCGCAGCATTCGTCAGACTCTCCCCGGTAATTTGCTCACCCCCGGGTGCTTAGTGGCTTGGCAGCTCCCGGATGCCGACGCCCTCACACATTCTTACGACTGGCTCATCGAACACGATCCTTTTTCCGGTCACGTCGTCATCCGTGAGCCTCACGACCCCACTGCACCCGGTGCCAATTTCCGGCTTTGGACCACCTTGCGTCTCCCGGCTCAAACAGACAGCCCGGTTGAGCACTGTCGCATCCTCGCCCGCCGCATCGGTGCGGAGCAGCATGTAATCATGCCTGTGGTCGGGATGTTCCGCTTGAGCGTCGGTCACCTTCGCCGTGCTACTTTGCCCCCCGGTTCCCTGGATGACACAGTTCCCGTCATGCAGCGTCCCAGCGCTCCCGCGCTCAGTGAACAGGAATTGCTCGTGCTGAGCAGCCTGCGCCCTCCTCTGAAAATGGAGGAACTGTTGCCCGGCAATGCTGTCTGGCAGCGGCGCGCAGCTCTTCTCGACATGCCTCTGCCCGATTATCTGAATCACGCGCAGCACCTTGCACAGCTCGGTGTCATCGGGCGTTTCGCGGTCATTCTCAATCATACTCATCCCGTTGCGCGACACACTGCCGGTACGGCAGAAGCCGCCTTGCTTATGTGGGCTGTACCGGCAGGGATGGAGGAGAGGGCAGGCAGTCTTTGCGCACGTCACATCTGCATGACTCACTGCTACTATCGCAGCGGTGCGATTCCTTTTGGCTCTCCCCAAATTATGGGTATGGTGCATGGTTCCACGCGCGCGGCTGTCTGCGCTCATAAATCGGCCATTGATTCCGCGCTCGCTAATGCCGGAATCCGCGTCCTTTCTTCACAGATGCACTGGACAGTCCGCGCTACCGTTCGGCCATCTCTCCAAGATGCCGAAGCGTACCACCACTGGCTTGCCCGATTCTCCTGAGCTGTGAACCGCGGGTCTCAGTGAATACGTCGGAGCAGGTAGTGAAGCAAATCTTGGATAGGCAGACGCTCCTGCTGCATCGAATCGCGATGGCGTATGGTGACGGTCCCCTTCAAGGAGCTGTCGCCGTTTTCACCTTCGCCGAGGGTCTCAAAATCCACTGTGATGCAGAACGGGGTGCCGATCTCATCCTGCCTGCGGTAGCGGCGTCCCACTGCCCCGGCTTCATCGTAAAAGACGTTCATGTAAGGACGCAGCGCGGCTTCTATCTCATGCGCGATGCGCACCTGTTCCTCGTTTTTCTTGAGTAAGGGGAAAATGGCTGCTTTCACAGGAGCTATGCGTGGATGGAAATGCATCACCGTGCGTATGTCGCTCTTCCCCTCGGTGCCCAACTCCTCCTCGTCGTACGCCTCGCAAATGAGCGCAAGCACCGTGCGATCACACCCGGCAGAGGGCTCCACCACGTGCGGTATAAATCGTTCCCGAGTGCCTTCATCGAAATACTCCATGGGCTTGCCGGAGCCTTCCTGATGCCGCGTCAGGTCGTAGTCCGTGCGGTAGGCAATGCCTTGCAACTCCTGCACGCCGAAGGGGAACGCATACTCCAAATCGTAGGTCTTTTTGGAGTAGAACGCGCGTTCGCCGTCCGGGACATCCAGCACATGGATTTTATCACGCGGGATACCGATGTTTTCGTAGAATGTGAGGCAGCGCTCCAGCCATTCGTCGGTAAGACGCATCCCGTCCTCCGCGCGGCAGAAGTATTCCACCTCCATCTGCTCAAATTCCCGGGATCGGAAGGTAAAGTTGCGCGGGTTGATTTCGTTGCGGAATGATTTACCGATTTGCGCGATGCCGAAGGGTAGCTTCATCCGCGAGCTGTCCAGTATGTTTTTGTATTGGCAGAAGATGCTTTGAGCTGTCTCCGGACGCAGCCAGCCGGTGCTCGCCGGGTCGTTTTCATCCGATGCTGCGCCTATCGTCGTACGGAACATCAGGTTGAAGGAGCGTGCCTCCGTCACCAACGAACCATTGGCGGGGTTGTAGCGCACGCTTTCGTGCACCTCTTGCGTGCTTTCACCGACCAATTCAATATCCGTCGGCTGGGTCTTGCCACCCGCTATCTGCGCGTAATACTGCAAAGCTCCCTTGCGTGCTGTCTTGGCATCCTTTTCCTCCTCCGTTGATACCAGCATGGAGAATTCTTTGGTGGTGCTCCAACTGCCGTCCTTTTTCGACGCTCCCTTCCACCAAAAAGCCACGCCGCTCTGCGCCGGTATTTGGTCGGCACGCAGACGCTCTTTGCTCAATAAGCAATCGCAGAGAGGGTCAGTAAAACCGCTCACATGACCGCTCGCCACCAACACCGAGTTGTGCGTCAAAATCGCCCCGTCCATCCCCACGATGTCCGGTCGCTCTTGCACATTCACTCGCCACCAGTACTCCTTCAGGTTGCGCTTGAGTTCCGCTCCCAATGGGCCGTAATCCCAGCATCCGTTCAATCCGCCGTATATCTCGGCAGCTTGGAAGATGAATCCTCTGCGCTTGCAGAGACTTACGATTTTCTCCATTCGTGCGGGATCTGTGTCTTTGCGGTCAGCCATAACGCCCCTATTTTACAGCGTTTATTCCCCTTTGCAAGAACAATCACACTCGAGGGCAGGGCAACCACAGGGCAATCGCATTAGGAAATGTGTTTGCCTATGTACGAGGTACGATGTACGATTTGTTAATAATGTGCGCGTTGCGCAGATTTTTTCGGATCATTAATGTATGCTGAAATCTCTTTGGAGCCAACATCATGATGATCTCTTGTTGTCATGATTTTTGATGCGTATAAACAGTGATATCAGTCAATAAGAGCATTTCCTCTGTCGGTTGACTTCTCTCAAATGCGTTTGCCCTGACAGGGCTCATCACATGTCCCAATCAAATTTTATCCGGGCCCATTCAACCCATTCCTTCGCGTGTGGAATGCAAGACATACCACTTCCCGCCGCGCAACGCGCGCGAACATCGCAATCGTCCATCGTCCATCGTAAATCGTACATAGGCGGCGTCAGCCGCCCCGTCCCCGCCGCTTTGTAACCAATGCCGCGCACGGCTTTATGAATACGCGTTCGCATTTGCTTTGCAGCTTCGCGAGTTCCGCTCGCCGAATTTTGCAAATCGTACATCGTACATCGTACCTCGTACATAGGCAACCGCATTTCCTAATGCGGTTGCCTTGCTTCGCCTCCCCGGTACATCAGCTAAAGGGAGTCTTTAATTTTGGACGGCTGTCTGACTACCGACGGTGCCGACGCGGCGGATTTTCATCCCGTGTCACTCTCTTGAGCACTCGATGAAATTCGTCTTCCTCGCGATCGCGATAGATACGTCGGCCGTCGCGACGACGCTCTTCGCGGTCTCTTTCACGCGCTCGTTCTTCACGGCGTTCAGCCTGTCTGTCGCGGTTGTTGCCAATGTTCACAGTAAGCGCCGCCGCGGGTTCCCACGGGAGTAGCGTCGCTGCAAGTATTGCGGGTATAAGCATATTCGTTCTCATGGTTGTTTTCTCCTTTCTACTCTTAGAAAACTCCCGACGCTGTCTTCTTCAATAACAGTCATCGCGTGTTACATAGATGTAACACGCGCGCCCCAAATTTCGGCTGGAAAAAATGGCCGAACAGAGGTACAGTAGGGCTATCAATCAACCCCGATCGTCTATGGCTCTTCACATACAAATGAGCGATGAGGCTCTGAAAAAGATCAAGAGGGATGCTTTTATGGGCAACGCTCTCTCTCTCGGCATCTGCATGGGCATGCTTCTGCTCTTCGGCAGTATTCTCTACTTCACCGTCCTGATTATCCAGGGCGAAATACCTACGGAGTTCATTGCTTACGTTCCCCAGGCGGATGACAGCGCTCCGACCAATGCCCCGGTTAGCAAGGAATTGACCTCGAAATCCGTTACCACCAACCCAAACGTTACCCCGAGCGTCATTGTAGCCCAGAATGCTGTGGGCCCCGTGGCGGCTCCGGTCAGCATTGACACCGCAGGCGACCTGAGTTTCGATCAAATCGACATGAACATGGACATGGATCTGGGTGAAGGCCTGGGTTCGGCTGGCAGTGGCATGGGATCCAGCTCTTCAGGAGGTTCTGCCTTGGAGGGCACGTTTTACGATCTCAAGCTTTCCCGCGATGGCAACTCTCCTTCCTCCATCATGCGCAGCGAGCAGGATAAAAAGGTCGTCTTCTACAAGGTCAGCAGAAAGGATGGAAAAAATACCTACGATTTTAATGTCGAGTCTCCCCATGCGAGTTATCGCATCGTAGAAAGACTCAATGAGTTTTTCAATAAGGGGAATCGCAATGCCTTGGCTACGTTCTACAGCTCCCCGCAGAAACTCTACGCCTCCAGCTTTTATGTTCCGATGACTCAAGCATCGTACGCTCCCTACGCATACAAGTGCAAAGACGTGTGCCAACCTGCCGGCTGGGTCTGCGTGTATCGCGGCAATGTACGCGCCCCTAAATCAGGTAAATTCCGTTTTGTCGGTACCGGTGACGATACCTTGGGTGTACGCTTTGATAACAAGGTGGTGCTCGAAGCAGGTTACATCATACTTTCCCTGTGGGAAAAAGGCAATATAAGCGGCTATAAGGTTTCCGGTCCGACTGCTTCCCCTAACTATTGGATGAGGGTGCACAAGGGTGAGTTTCCTGACAAAAATGGTTATATCCAGATCAAAACCCCGGAGACTCAGATATGGAACCAGGAACTGGGGGGCTTGACTGCAGGCAAGGTATTCGAGGTGAAAGAGGGCGAGGTTTACCCCATCCAGATCATAGTTTCAGAAATCCCGGGTGGCGCCTTTGGTTATTGCCTCTTCATAGAAGACGTGACCGATATGAGCGCTGATAAGCTTGCCAGCACCGAAATACGTCAGCTTGATCTCTTCCGCACCAATTTCTCTACACCTTCCCAAAAGGAAATTGTTGCTCAGCTCAAGGAGGGTGGTTCAAGTCTCCGGGGTGGCAAGTTCCAGTTGCCTCCATTCAATCCGGATTCTCCTATCTGGGCTGCAGTGCCCTGAGGTAGGTGCAGCAGCTGCTCTTTCCCGGCGTGAGATCCTCGATGGTTTCGCGCCGTTTTCTATTGAAATGTGCTGAGGAGGGCAGCGCGCAGGGGCGCTACTTCGTGTACCCGATGGATCTGTGCTCCATGTTCGGCAGCACGCAGGCTCATTTTCACCGTTGCCTGCGCATCTCCCGGCAAAGTTTGCGCTAAAAAACGCTTGCGAGATAAACCAATGAGAATGGGTAAATCACGATAACGCAGAGTTTCCAATCCATCAATGAGTTGCAGATTGTGTTGCGTTGTTTTGCCGAAACCAATGCCGGGATCCAGGCAAATGCAGTGCGGGTCCACCCCGGCACGGCATGCGCATTCGACTCTTTGTCGCAGAAAATCACGCACCTCAGTCACTACATCTGTGTAGGTGGGATGGCTCTGCATCGTAGCGGGCTCCCCCTGCATGTGCATGATCACCACCCCACAGCCGCTCCGAGCACACAGTTCGCGGATGGCGGGGTCCTCCAGCCCGCAAATGTCATTCACAATGTCTGCTCCTTCATCCAGTGCAGCCCGCGCTACCGGAGCATGCCGTGTGTCGATGGAAATGACGGCTGCCGGCAGTTGTTCTCGCAGAAGACGGACCACGGGCAAGATGCGCCGCAGCTCCTCTTGCACATCCACGGTTGCTGCGCCGGGGCGGGTGGATTCCCCGCCCACATCAATAATAGCTGCACCCTGTGCCAGCATTTGCCGAGCATGTTCCAGCGCAGCTTGTGGCTCGTTGTGTTGCCCACCGTCTGAGAACGAATCCGGGGTCACATTCAGAATACCCATAATGACTCCGCCGGGAGGCAGGATCATCGTGCCGCGGCGTAACTTCCATGTCCTTGTAGCCATCACAAAATGTTGTTTACACACCAAGCACGGTGTGGGAGTCGATATCTTCCTGTCCGCGGATCAGCTCCGCTAGAACCGGCAACCCCGTATGTCGTTCGATAAGTCGGCGATTGCTTACGCATGCCGCATCCCACTCTTCGCTCTGTTGGTTGAGCACAATGGCGCGGCATTCCAGCCCCCGGGAGCGAATGCCCTGCACGGTGAGAATGGCGTGATTCACAGCCCCAAGTTTGTTGCCCACCACCAGCACCACCGGCAAATCCAGATTCACTGCCAAATCCGCCATTGTCTCTCCATCCTTATTGAGAGGTGTCTCCCAGCCCCCGGCTCCTTCTACCAAGATGGGGTCATATCCTGCAGATATCAGAGATTGCAGTCCCTCCACCAGCTCTGCCACGCGCAGAGAGCGCTGCTCCAGTTCCGCTGCTATGCTCGGAGCAACGGCCGCGCGTAGGTATACCGGATTGATGAGTTCCAGGTTCAAATCCGGTTCTCCGGCCGCTTCGCGCATGGATCGCGGGTCAGTCCTGTCGCCACATGCCACCGGCTTATAGCCCATGGCGTGCCGCCCGCGCGCACGAAGATCCCGCAACAGTGCACACGTTACATAGGTTTTGCCAACCTCTGTATCGGTGCCTGTAATAAAAAATCCCGTCATAAATTACGTTTAATGGCTCTGCGGACGACTCGCGTTTGTTGGGGTGCCCGCCTCGGAGGGCTGGTTGCCCTGCACCGGCGCTCCCTCCGGAACCGCTTCGCGTGCATCGCTCTCCCACCCCGTCTCACGTGACGTTGTGGAGAAATAGGCAAGTCCCCACACTGTGATGGCCAGCGCCAAACACAGGTACTTGGGTATCCAGTTATTCGTCAGCGCTTCCCTGAGCTTCGTCGTTAACGCTGTCTCCCGGAGCATCTGCTGTTTCCTGTTGCTCATGGTAATTCAGTAAATCTTTCAATCTTTTTTTGAGGAGGTCTCCGCTCAGATTGCGCTGCAGCTCCGGACCAACATTGCTGCCCTGTCCTCCCCCAACTGCCAGCGAGATGCCGCCTGTTTCCTCCGATACGATGATCGCTACCGCATCAGATGCCTCAGCAATGCCGATCCCCGCCCTGTGGCGTAGCCCCAACGACCTGTCTTTCAGCTCACGATCTGATACCGGCAATTGCACTCTTGCTGCCAAAACGCGCTCGTTGTCAATCACTACAGCTCCATCATGAAGCGGGTTCCCTTGCCCCTGCTTGTTCACGTAAAAAATGCTTTCAACCAGCTCCTTGCTGAAGACCGCATCCAACAGTACCGTGTCCGCACTCGCCACCTGCGCAGAGAGTTTGTCTTCCCGGCAGATAACGATGAGCGCCCCAAAACATTTGCTCGACAGTTTGTTGACAGCGCTGCACAGATTCTCGATGAAGTCCGATGTTGTGGCATTGTGGTGTAGCAGTTTGCTCAAGCTTCCACGTCCGATACGGGCCAGCGCCGTGCGTATCTCACTTTGAAAGAGAATGGCAAGTATTGTGCTTACGGGGACGAGCGCGCCGCCCACCACTTCCAGTTCTGTTGCATCAATAATCCTGACAAGAGCAAAAACAATCACCCCTAAAATCACGAGTCCGCCCATGATCATTGCCGCCCTTTCCCGGTGGAACAAACGGTACATTTGGTAAAATATCACCCACATGACGGTGATTTCAAATATGTACTTCACGATTGTTCCCAATTCCATATGACTTCATCTTATCACGCTTTGCTTCCTTGGCAAGCTATTTTAGCCGTTGATTGCATATCGCGCGTGCTGTTTTTTCCACTGCTTCCGGTAACCATCCGTCCGGTATCGGAAGATCATGCTCCAATCGCCTTCGTATTTCTGAAGCGGATGCCTCATGCATCGGACCGCTCAGGAAAACAGCTCGTACCCCGGGACGCGGCTTGGGCTCCTGCCCACGATGGTACACAACAAAGGTGAGGTGATCGGCTAGGTAATCCGGTCTGGCCCACTGATGCAGCTGCTCCCACTCATCTGTACCCAGCAACCAGTACAGTTCATCCCCCGGGTATCGAGATATCCAGGCATCCACCACGCGCCAGCTCCAGCTCGGCGGTTGCATGCTCAGGTCCAGCTCCGAAACCTCTGCTGTGTGCCAATCTTCCAGTGCCATCCTCAGCATGGTTACGCGCTGCTGCGGCGTGAAAAAACACTGCCTCCCGGTCTTGAAAGGCGATTGAGCTGCCGGAAGAAAAACAACACGATCGGGAGCCAACTGCTGCTCCATTGCGCGCGCCATAGCCAGATGCCCGCTATGCACCGGGTCAAATGTTCCGCCGAACAGGCACGTCCTCATCACAATCCCTCCGTGTCCTTGTAAGGCAGAAAACAGCCGATGGGCAGTCGCACTTCCTTTTTCTCCGGTCTCAGTCGACGGTAATGCTCGATAAAGCGGGTCAGGTGCCCATAGTTGCGCGCCGTCTTGGGGATGCCTTGCTGCCCGCAGTTCACCAGTACATTGAAATGCAGCTCTGTATGCAAATGCGCCGGGTACATCCCTCGGTTTGTACCGATGGTGCCTACCTGATCCCCTCTTTTCACAATCTGACCAAGTCTCACATCGATTCGATCCAAGTGACCGTACAACGTTTGGCAGCACAGTACTTTACCCGTGCGAGGCTCGCGAAAAGCGTGACGCACAATGACCACCTTCCCCCAGCGGCCTCGCGCATCTGATGCGTACGTTACCAGCCCCGTTCCTACCGTGTACACCGGATCCCCTTTGTCCAAATTACCGCCCTTCTTGCCATTCCAATCCTCACCCATGTGACGCGGTATCTGGAGACGCAATCCGCGCGACTTGTAATAACCCTCCCCGTTGGGCTTGCCAACCGGGTAGTCGAAGCCGTCTGCCAGCGGCACCATCGCCCACTTTCCGTCCGTAGATATTCTCGCCATTGTCACCCCCCACGTCTCACCTGCCATCACCAGCAATAAGCTCACTATGAGCAGTATCTTTTGACGGTATTCCCACATCATGGGATGATTGTATCAAAAATCACTTCCCCTAGCAAGCTCAGAAAAGGTGTGTCCCACGACCTGTCCCAATAAAATCACCCCCGCGCACGGTTCCATCACATCCCTCCGCATTTGCTTTGCAGCTTCGCGAGCTCCGCTCGCCGAATTTTGCAAATCGTAAATCGTAAATCGTAAATGGACAACCGTATTTTGTGGTTGCCCTGGAAATTGCGCTTGCTTTTTTGACGGGGGAGGTGTAGTCTCAAAGCGTGAGTTATCAGGTCTTCGCCAGGAAGTATCGCCCGCGTACATTCAAGGACGTGCTCGGGCAGGAGCACGTGGTGCGTACGCTTTGTAATGCGATTGAGCAGAAGCGTTTGGCGCATGCCTACCTGTTTGTCGGTCCCCGTGGTACCGGGAAGACTTCTACCGCGCGCATCTTTGCAAAGGCGCTGAATTGCACGGGTGGACCCAAGGTGGACTTTGATCCGGATGAAGATGTGTGTCGCGAGATTGCAGAAGGAACCAGTCTGGATGTGCTCGAAATAGACGGCGCCTCTAACCGTGGCATCGACAACATCCGCGATCTGCGTGATAATGTGCAATTCACTCCCACTCGCGGGCAGTATCGCATCATCTATATCGACGAAGTGCACATGCTCACCAAGGAATCCTTCAATGCCTTACTCAAAACGCTCGAAGAGCCGCCCGAGCATGTCATGTTCATTTTTGCGACCACTGAGCCGCACAAGATCCTTCCCACCATACTTTCGCGTTGCCAGCGGTTTGATCTTCGACCCATTCCGGCGGACATCATTGCCAAGCACCTCATCCACATTGCTGGACTCGAAGGGGTAAACCTCAGCGAAGACGCGGCTTACGCGATTGCCGGCGTCGCGGATGGGGGTATGCGCGATGCGCAATCCATGCTCGATCAGTTGGTATCCTTTTGTGGCAATGAGATCACCGAACGCAATGTGAACGATATTTTCGGCATTACCGGACGAGAGATTGTAGCGCGAGCCGTGGCTTATTTGTTGGATCGCCAGCTGCCTAGTCTGCTGCATTTAGTGCATGAGTTATCCGAAGTCGGGCGCGACATGGGGCAATTTTTGGCGGAAATGATGGGTACAGTGCGCGAGCTGCTGGTGGCAAAAGTAGCCCCGCAGGAGAGCAACACCACACTGCCGCCCGCGTGGAGAGAGCCTTTGTTGGAGCACATTGCTCGCATTCCGCTGGATAAGATTGTGAATTTGATGGAGGCGCTTTCTTCCGCTGAGGAGCATATGCGCTGGAGTACGAATAAGCGCCTGCATTTGGAGCTCGGTATCATTCAAGCTGTGCATTCCCTTGCGCAGGCCAACATCAGCGATATCATCAAGGCTTTGAATGGTGCGCCTCTGCCGGAGACGCCCATTGCCACGGAGATGCTGCCGGATATTCCTTTGCCTGCCTCCGGAGAGCCTGCCTCAGCAACGCCCGATCTCAGCATTCAAGTACCCCCGGTGTCGGCGGAGCAATCAGCCCCCGCTGCATCTGAATCTCCTGCCCCGACTGTTCTGGCACCGATGAGCCCTGAGCTTGTTCCCATTGATGACGAGCCCCCAAGCTTTGAAACTGAGGAGATAGGGGTTGCCGATGCAGGGGATCAGAGCGTTGCGCTTTCAGCGGAGTTGTGGGAGAAAACTGTGCAGGCTGTGCGTTCCAAAGCCCCTCTGAAAGCAGGGCTGATTGGCAATACGCTCTTCGTTGGCGAGGAAAACGGGCTTTTGACTGTTGCCATACACCCCGCAGACACCGCCAGCAGGGATGCCCTGTTGAGCGACGATGTGGGTACGCTGCTGCGCGAGGCTTTACGCGAGAGCTGTGGGTGCGAGGTAGAGCGCTTCCGTGTGGTGACAGATGAAAGCGTCCCTGAGCCGGTTGCTGAGGAGCCGGCCCCTGTTTCGCCGCCCGCGCGTCAGTCTGAGAAAGCCAATCTTACATCTTCCCCGGCAGCGGAGGCGCCGGACAAGGAGCAAAAATCACCCATTTCTGAGGATGATTTTTACAAGGATCCCTTGATTGAATGTGCCCTCCGTGAATTGGAAGCCCAAATTATCCCCCAGTCATGAACTTTCAAAAATTTATGAAACAGGCTCAGGCCATGCAGGCAGGCATGGCTCAGGCGCAGGCTCGGCTCGCTGAACAACGCTTCTCCGCAGAGGCGCCGGGCGGCAAGGTGAAGGCTACCGCAGATGGTGCCGGTAACCTCGTGCAGCTTAGTATTGATCCCTCGGTGGTGGATCCGGAGGACGTAGAGTTCCTGGAGGCTATGGTGCTCAAAACGGTGCAAGATGCGCTAATGGGCGCCAAAGAGATGGCTGAGGCAGAAATGCGTAAGCTTACCGGTGGCCTCGGTTTTCCCATGTGATTCAATTCTATGCGGCTTTTAATCGTCAATTTCGCCGCAGCGGTTCTCGTTGGCGGTTTCTCGACGGCCGAAACGGTACCTGTCGGCAAATATGACGCCAAAATAGTCCCGGAGCAGGTAGCCACACTTGGCTTTCAAAATAAAGGGGTGATAAGTGACCTGTTTACCGACGTGTCGAGCCGCGTCGAGAAGGGAACTGTGTTGGCCGTGATGGATAAGGAAAAGACGGAACAGGAGCGCGAGGATATGGAGTTGCAAATCCGTCGGGATCGGCTTACGAAAAAGGACGAAATTCGCAAGCTTGAGATACAGCGCGAAAAACTCAACTTTTACCTTTCTTTGGATGAAAAAGAGAGAGCCTATGCTCGCGATAGCAAACCGGAAGAGGGAACCGAGGCTTCTACAGAAACGCTGACCGACATTGATGAACGTATCGAGCTGGCCAAGCTTGAACTGAACACGACAGAACGTCGGAAGCGACTTGATTTTGATGCTAAGCACGAGCCGTTAATCTTGCGTATGCCCTTCACCGGGCGAGTGCAGTACCATTTCCCGATGCCCGAGCATCCGGAACATCCTTTTGAATATGCGTACAACTCTGCCGTGCCTTTTGCGACTGTTTGCGATGATTCGGCATTTTACATCACGGTGAGCATCAGTGATACGGATCTGAGCCTTATGCCTCCGGATTCGTTCAGCGCTGTGGTTCGCTTGCCGGGCGGTAGGCAATTGCCGGGTTCGTATGCTTACCGTCGGGTGGAACGCAATGGGGGACGAGGTGATATGCTTGTCTTTTTCTTTAAAATCCCGGAGCAATATCACTCCACCGCTTTTCGAATGCTGGGCAGCAACACCTCCGCCATCCTCTATTACTCTGCGGATGAGAATTGTAAGCGGGTGAGCAAAGCAGAGTTGCTCACTCACCCTGCCGCGCCTGATTGCGAGGATTGGCATCAACTTGCCCAGGTGGCTTATCCGGATTATGTTGTGATGCTTGTCACTGAGCATGATGTTATTTTGTGTCCCAAATCCGCTATGCCTGATAGCGCATCATGAATCTTGTGTGCGACAATATCTCCTTCGGGTATACACGCAGCGAGAAGGTGCTGGATCATTTTTCGCACACTTTTAAGCCGGGTATTACTGTGCTTAAGGGGTATTCCGGCAGTGGAAAGACAACGTTGCTTAAGTTGCTTGCCGGCTATTTGAGGGTGGACAGTGGCAAGATTATCACCCCAACCGGGGTGAAGGTGACGAGCCGCAAATACCACCGCCGTTGCGTGGCATACATGTTCCAGGGCATCAATCTTTTGCCGCTCATGAGTGTGGAGCGTAACTTGCGACTTGCGGCGGAGATGGCTATGCTGCCCGGTCGCTTGTGGAAGCCTCTTTGCGAGGAACTTATCCACGATCTTGGTCTTCAGGAGCTGCGTTACCGTCGTGCCGATAAACTTTCCGGCGGCCAAGCCCAGCGCGCAGCTCTGGCTCGTACGCTCATGAAAAATGCGCCAACCGTGCTGTTGGATGAGCCGACCTCCGGTTTGGATGATGATAATACGGATATCATCAAAAGATTGGTGCTCAAGGATGCTGCTGACCGTATCTGTATTATTTGCACCCATGATGCCCGCCTGCTGGAATTAGCCGATGATCTCATTGATTTTGACAATCCTGTATCTTGCTAAGGATACGGTACACCGCTGGTTCACGCGTATATCCAGCCCCATAGCGCGTGTCTTGGTGGTGTACTTCCTCACGCTCAGCGCGCTTGCTGCACTAGGTAGTTATGTGATTACGCTGAACCTCGTGCGCCACGAGCTCATTACCCGTGGGGCGGATACTGTGGTGGCCTCTATTTCCTCTCAAAACAACGATCGGTCTGTTTTTATCCCCTCATATGAGGACATTGGGAGAGCATTGGATGCCGAGTCGTACGTGTTCCGGATGCTCGGGCTCGTTTCCTTGTCGAACGGGCAGAGCGTTCAAGTGTATTCCTTTGATTTTTCGCGTATACGGCAAATGGCTCCTCTGTTGGCGCCAGGTGGAGGACCGACGCTGCTGCAGACGGAGGATAACCAGGTGCTGCCTCCCGGTCCGGGCGATGTGGTGATTGACAAGGTGCGCGTGCCTGTAATGGTACGTAATTTGCCGCAAAATCACGTGTTGCACCGTATTGTGCGCTCAGGTGCCCTCGTGGTCAACCAGGAGCAGCTTCCGGAACAGATGAAGGCTCGAAAGAACAACCTCACCACCCTTCTTATTCGCGTGCGTAGCTTGGATTCTTCGGAGTCTATTCTTCGCGTGGAGCGCTACATCGAGATGCTTAAGCGTTACGAAAAGGCGTACGGTTCGATTGTCTCGGCTGGTTCCATACTGAGCCGCATGGATGATGTCCTGAGCAAGCAAGTGCAGTGTCGCGTTGCGTTCTGTTTGGGCATCAGCGCCATTGTTGGAATTCTTCTTACGGCTCTGGCTGGCATGGAATACCGCCAGAATGAGTATATATACACCCTCATGAAGAGTTTTGGTATTCACCCTCTGTTGCTCGTGGGCTCGTTCATCGTGGAAAACATGGTTATCGTTGCCGCTTCTTTTGCCGCCGCTATCGGTACTTTCATGTATTTCCAGGACATGATCGTCACCCAAATCTTGAGGCTTGGTAATTATTCATTGACTTTCAATGATATACTTCCTGAAATATACCTGATCTCTTACACGTTACTCGGCTGTGTCTTTGTTTCATCCATCCCTATTTCTGTTGCGGCTCACCGCGAGATCGGTCGCGTACTTAAGTGAACCTGCGTGCAAATTGGGAGGACCAGAAAAGAGCGGCGTTTTTGCGGGTGATTCCTTTCATGCTCAGGTATCTGGTTCGAAGGAGACGGGTAGAGCGGTGTCCCATTTCTTCTTGGAGACGCTCCAGATCGTGCCAATGTTTCAGATGGTAGCTGGCAAAAGTGTGGCGCAGGGCATCCTGCTGCCAATGAAGGATGCCCGCATCGTTGCGTAAACGTGACCAGCGGTGACACCAGTCTGGGGGGCAAATATTGCCGTTTGTCGGCGGAGGAGAGGCAAAAAGAGTGAGCCACGTGAGAAGAACCGGGTGCATGGTGATATGGCGGCACCCGCCAGTTTTCGTGTGTTGCGGCTGAAGGGAGATGACGCGTTCTTCCCAGTCCAGGTCAGACCAATCCAGACGCATAACTTCTGCCGGTCGTACACCGGCCCACAGCATGATTCCCAGTGCGGGCATGCAGAGGGAGTGACGCGGCTTCCGAGCCGTGCGCAGCAGGGCGAGCAATTGCTCCCAAGTCAGCGGCAGAACTTCTGCCTCGCGCAGTTCTGGGCGGACAATAGCATCTACGGGGTTTGAAGCGCACCAGCCATGCTTGATGCCGCAGGCGAAAATAGAGTGCAAAATGGAGCGTCCTTTCACAAATTGGTGAGGGGTGGTGAAAAGTGAGTCGAGCAATCCGCTGCAGTCCGCGGGGCTGATATGCCGCAATTTTTTGCATGCGAGAGGTGACTGAAGCATGCGGGCCGTCATGGTTCGTAATTCATCGCGAGTGCGTTGGCGGCGAGTACTCCTCTCACGCAGGGAAATGGCTATGGCTTCCTGAAGCTCCACGCTGCGTTCAGCTTCGTATATGGCTTGTTTTCCCATGGCAATCACATCCCGGCAGTAATTCATCAATTCTACCCCACTCAGACCGCGTGAGCTGACTCGTTCGATGAGTTCGCGTCCGAGCCGCTGAGCATCTCCTGTATCTAATCCATAGCGTGCTTCCCAGTTCGTAGATGGTTCTTCATCAAACGTTTGAGAATTGCTAATCCGTATGTCAAGTTTATTCGGCAGAAAAATAATAGCTCGCTAGTTATCAATCTATTAGTCAACGATACGTGTTCCGTTCGTTTCTCATTATTGCTGAAATGGGATATGTTCTACCCTATTAATATATTTATAATCAATGAATAACATGAGAAATAAATTTTCACGGATTAGCAATCCGTTATAATGGGCAGCGACGGGGGAGAATGATGTCCGCATGGGCAGGAAAAGGCAAATAAGAAACGAGAGGTGCGACGTGGTGCCGACGTAAGCCTTACCCTTTAACCCATCGGACGAGTTCCCCCCGTTCTACCCAATCCGAACTGAACTACCTATGCCTAAAGTAATATGTTTTCGTGCCACAGATTTGATGTGCTCAGCTATAGATCGCATCATGGATGAACGTCTCATCGATCGCACAACTGTCATTAAGCTCGCTCTTTATCACTTCGACACGTACATGCGCCGCGGTGAAACGCGCAACATGAATCTCTACGAAATTGTGGACGATTTGGAAAAGAGCGCCACTCCCGAACAAACCCGATTTGCGCCCTTTAGCGTGACACAAAGGTAAGGAATCTACCAGCTGAGCAGTCCGAGGTTCGGAACGCAGGGCAACGGCTTTGGAAAGTTCGGAACGTGGCGCTTTTACAGTTCCGGTTCCCAAGCATCCTTGACGAGGAGCTGGTCGTAAAGTTGTTTGGCTTTATCCCCCATATCCATGGAGGCGAGGCGCAGATAGCTGCGAGCCATGGAGGCATCTGCCGGAAGTCCTTCTCCTCCCTTTGCCGTGATGTAAGCGAGGTACACGTAGGCCTGCGGTGCGCCGGCGGCAGCAGCGTCTGAAAGAAGTTGTGATGCCTTGCGGGCATCAGCCTTTACATGCTTGCCGGAAAAGTACTCGGCTGCCAGCATGATGGACGCTTGAGGGTGCCCCACTTTTGCAGCATCTTCAAGCAGTTTGATACCGGCAGCTGTATCTTGTTTCACTCCCTTGCCGTGCAGAAGCATGTAAGCGCGAGCCGTAGCCAAAGCCACGGTGTTGCTCAGTTTGGGGTGATTGAAATAGAAGTACGCTTTTTGAGGATCTTCGGGTAGACCGAGCTGCCCCTTCAAATAACCGTAACCGAGAGTGATGCACGAGCGTAAGTGTCCAAGTGCGGCAGCCGCCTTCAACAGAATAAGTCCCCGTTTCGGATCGGGCTGTACACCCGCTTCGCGGACTGCTGCGTTTTCCCCTTTCACATCCATCAGACCGGAGGCCATCACGAAGTAGGCTTCCGGATTGTGGCGGCGTACGGCTTCCTCCAGGAGTGTGCGACTTTCCACTGGTTTCTTTGCAGAAGCTACGGCGGAGAGCGCAAAATAGGCATCTGAGCTTCCTGCTTCAGCCGCCTTCTTGAGCCACTCCATTTTTTGAACCGGGTCGGAGGCGAGATTGCACAGGCGGAACATGACGTAATGGTTGCCGCGTTTGACCTCGGATTCTACCTCAGGCTTGGTGCGTGAGCTGAAGAACTCCATGCGTCCGGTACTTACCAGCCAGTGCGCGCGAGCCATGAAGTCACCACTTTTACAGGCCTCCATGAGCATTTTATTGGCGGCAACTTCATCCTTTGCTACTCCGATGCCCTGGCGCAGGCACATGCTGGCACCCAACATGGAGGGAACAAATCCCTTTGCTGCCAATTTGGCCATACGTTCGTAGGAGGCACGCACCTCCGGGGAAAGGACTTTCTCCACAGGTGTTTGAGCCAGAGCCATGTCGGTAAGCCAATACTCGGCAGCGATATTTCCCTGCTTTGCTGCAGCACGCATCCAAGACTCCACGGCTTTCTCATCTCCATCAGTCGCTTCCAGCACACAGAGAACGGCTGCGCCAAAGTCTGCACTGTTGTCTTTCACCTGCTTTTGCAGAGCCTCATAAAATTCATTGTATCTCGGATTGGAAGTGACGGCACTCGGAGAGGCACTAGATGCCGGTTCCGCCATTACAGGGAGTGAACTCAGCACTACGGTCGGAATAATGACCCCGAATTGAAAAATTTTCTTGAGCATAGCAGATGCCCCTATTTTACGCCTGTCATGCAGTCTTGGCAAGTGACTTTCATGAATTTCAAAAATAAAATGTTCCGAAAAAATCCGCGCAACGCGCGCGAACTCTTCAATCTTCAATCGTAAATCGTAAATCGTAAATCGTAAATCGTAAATGGGCAGGCCTTGCCTGCCACCGGGCGGCGTCAGCCGCCCCGCCCCCGCCGCTTTGTAACCATGTCCGATCACTGCTTCATCACAACCCGTACGCATCTGCTTTGCAGCTTCGCGAGCTCCGCTCGCCGAATTTTCCAAATCGTACATCGTACATCGTACATCGTACATAGGCAAACGCATTTTCTAATGCGTTTACCTTGGGCTTTCCTGAGGCTCGGTGCAGTTCTGCGTCAGTTCGGTAGCGCGGGTAAGCAAAGATTGTTTTGTGTTGGGTAGTGTTTCGTCCTGCACTTCCCGCAGGAGTTGCTCCAAGATCTGGCCAACGAGGCGTCCTTGCGCAAGCCCATCCTTCATGAGATCATTGCCGCCGATGGCAAGATGTCTCACATTGTAGGCGGGGGGAGAATCCAGCACCTCAGCAAGTAGCGTGGAAGCAGAGCGGATCTCTTCATACGAGCCGTGGCGAAGCTTGTTGACGATACCGTGAGCATGGATGATGTGCTCGGCCATTTCTCGAGAGGTAGAGCCGATCAACCGTCGCATCTCCGGCCGCGAGGTGGGTAGTGGAGCAGCCAAGTGCTCCAGCAGAGTGGTGACAAAACGTGCGGTGGCATTATCGCTCTTTAGACGAGCGAGTGCGGAGGTGACGGCTTGGGGCGTGAGCTGGTGCAAGAGCATAGCCAGTCGGCTGGGAAAATTCTCCGCCGGTGCAGTTTGTACTGCGTGCGCCGTGAACGTCCAACTATTGATGCCACTGGCATCCAAACTGCCGACAAGCCCGGCAAGTTCCGGGAGGATCGCAGAGAAAACTTCCGGAAAGGCGGTGAGCATATCCCCCGCGCCGGGAGCTGTCAAAATACCTTGTAATTCCTTAAAAATGCGCTCCGCGCTGATGTTTTCCAGCAGCAGACGATTGCGGCGAATGGAATAGGCCGTCTCCGTCTCAATGGCGAATTGAAAACGGGCTGCGAAGCGTAACGCACGCAGAATACGCAGGGCATCTTCGTGAAAACGCACATCGGGTTCACCTACGCAGCGTAGAGTCTGCTCTTCCAGATCTTTCTGCCCTCCGAAGGTATCCACCAAGCCTTCGCGGTCGTTATAGGCCATAGCATTGATGGTGAAATCACGGCGCGCGAGATCGTCCGGAATGCGCGAGACAAAGCGGACAGCATCTGGGTGACGGTTGTCGGAGTACGTACCATCGGTGCGGAAAGTGGTGACCTCCACATTGTGTCCGCGGGAACGCACTGTAATGGTGCCATGCTTCAGACCAGTCTCAAACACGCGCCATTTGCGGAAAACCTGCAGCATTTGCTCCGGCCTTGCATCCGTGCATATGTCCCAATCTGCCGGTTTCTGTCCTAGTAAGCTGTCTCGCACGCACCCACCCACCACATAGGCGGAGAATCCCATGCGTTCGAGCTCGTGAATGATTTCTGCAGCGTAGCTGGGAATGTGGATAACGGTGAGCATAGTAAAAAAGCACGGGAGGAACGGTTGCTCCTCCCGTGCGATGAAGGGTGGATGGCAATCCTTACGCCTGAGGGGAGGCATCCGGCTCGGAGTAGTCGATGGCGGCTAAAGCCTGGTAAAGACGCCAGCGGCGCTTGATATCGCCCTCCTCCAAGGCAAGCAACTGGTCGAAGTGAGCCTTGTTGTTTTTGGCCAGCAGGCGGAAGCGGTTTTCGCCGAGCAGAGCTTCTCGTACGTCCTTCTTGGGAGCCTTGCTCTTGATAGTAAGCGGATTTTTGCCTTCCTTAATGCGGTCAGGATTGAAGTTATAAAGCAGCCAGCGTCCGCAATCCACGGCGTCTTTCTGGTGGTCAAGCCCCTGAGCCATATTGATACCGTGGTTGATGCAGTGACTGTACGCAATGACGAGCGCAGGACCGTCGTATTCCTCCGCCTCCATCAATGTCTTGAGGGTGTGTTCATCATTGGCGCCCATAGCGACAGAGGCGACGTAGATGTTGCCGTAAGTCATGGCCATGTAACCGATGTCCTTCTTCACCTGGTCTTTGCCGCGAGTGGCAAATTTAGCCACAGCAGCACGCGGAGTGGACTTTGAGCACTGGCCGCCGGTGTTGGAATACACCTCAGTATCCAATACGAGTACCTTCACATTGCGACCGGAAGCGAGGATGTGATCCAAGCCGCCGTAGCCGATGTCGTATGCCCAGCCATCACCGCCTATAATCCAGACGGATTTGCGTACCAGATAATCGGCTTGTGCCTTGAGGGCGGCAAGCTCCGGATCAGCCCCGCAGGCGGCTTTAATCTGCTCCACGGATGCGCGGGCTCTGGCAATATCTGCTTCGGACTTCTGCGGGTTTTCTAGCAAAGTCTGTACGGTTGCCTCGCCAATCTTGGGAGTAGCGGCGTGCAGCAGCTCCAAGGCGTATTGCTGCTTTTTGTCCAACGATACGCGGAAACCCAAACCGAATTGGGCGTTATCCTCGAAAAGGCTGTTACACCAGGCCGGTCCTCGCCCTTCTGAATCGTGGCTCCAGGGAGTTGTCGGAAGGTTGCCTCCGTAGATCGAGGAACATCCGGTAGCATTGGCCACCACCAGTCGGTTGCCAAAGAGTTGGGAGAGCATCTTGATGTACGGGGTTTCGCCGCAACCGGCGCAAGCGCCCGAGAATTCGAAGAGAGGACGAAGGAATTGAGCATCCTTCACCTTGTCTCGTCCCACGATGGATCGATCCGGATCCGGCAGAGCGTTGAAGAACTTCCAGTTTTCTGCTTCCGCTTTGAGGGCGGTGCTCGCCGGCGTCATCACCACAGAACCCGTGGGGCACACATGGGTGCAGAGAGTACAACCCGTGCAATCCGAGGCTGACACCTGGATGATGAACTTCTTGCCTTGCCAATCCTTGTGCATTTTTTTCGCATCGGCTGACTTGAAGGAAGCGGGCGCTCCTTCCAGGTTGGAGGGGTCAGTGACCTGAGCACGGATGCAAGCGTGCGGACACACCATCGTGCACTTACCGCATTGAATGCATGTTTCGGGATTCCATACGGGGATTTCCAAGGCCAGATCGCGTTTTTCGTACTGCGTCGTGCCGGATGGGAAGGTCCCGTCACAAGGCATCTCGGACACCTTCACGGTATCGCCGTCGCCGATCACAATTTTACCGAGTACATCGCGCACGAACGCCGGTGGGTTGCCCTGCAACGGTGCGGGAATTTCATGACCGGTAATGGTGGATCCGAGCGGAACCTCGTGCAGATTTTCCAGTGTGGCGTCCACAGCGGCTATGTTCTTGGCGACAACTTCCTCACCTTTCTTGCCGTATGTCTTCTTGATAGCCTCCTTGATGTAGCCGATAGCTTCGTCAGCCGGGATTACGCCGGACAACTTGAAGAAGCAGGTCTGCATGATCATGTTGATGCGTCCGCCCATCCCGGTAGCCTTGGCCACTTTGAAGGCATCGATGCAGTATACTTTGATGCCTTTGTCGAGAATCTGTTTTTGCATGCGCGCGGGGAGAGAATCCCATACCTTGGCGGGTTCCACCGCGGTATTCATAAGGAACGTAGCTCCGGGAGCAGCATTCTTCAAAAAGTCAAATGTATTGAGCAAGCTGGGCTGGTGCAGCGCTATAAAGTTGGCGCTGGTGATAAGGTAGGTGCTGTGGATTGGCGTGGTGCCAAAGCGTAGATGGGATACTGTCGAGGAACCGCTCTTCTTCGAGTCGTACACGAAGTAGCCTTGCACGTACAGATCCGTGTGCTTGCCGATAATCTTAATGGCATCTTTGTTGGCGCCCACTGTGCCGTCGGAGCCGAGCCCGTAAAACATGCAACGCGTCACGGTGTCAGATTCTGTGGAAAAGGAGGTGTCGAAGGTAATGGATTTCCCGGTCACGTCATCCTCCACACCTACGGCGAAACCGGTCATAGGCTCGTCCTTTGCCAGCTCATCGTACACGCCCTTGGCCATAGCCGGTGTGAACTCCTTAGAGCCCAAACCGTATCGACCTCCCACCACTTTCGGCATGGCAAAGGGCAGCGCCCCTCGCACCGAGGCATCTGTCAGCGCTTGAATCACATCCTGCAGCAGTGGTTCGCCCTGGCTCCCTGGCTCCTTCGTCCGATCCAACACTGCAATCTTTTTCACACTCTTCGGAAGTGCCGCTATAAAATCCTCCGCAGGGAACGGACGATACAAGCGTACCTTGAGCACGCCCACGTCCTCTTTGAGAGCTTGCACAGTCTCCCAGCAAGCCTCCGCTCCGGAACCCATGATGACGACGACGCGCGTGGCATCCGGGGCGCCTACGTATTCGACCAAATCGTAGTAGCGCCCTGTGAGCTCGCCGAACTTCTTCATGGCCTTTTTCACAATGGCCGGCACCGCGTTGTAGTACTTGTTGACCGTCTCACGTCCCTGGAAGTAAACATCAGGGTTCTGCGCAGTGCCTCGCACCACCGGAGCGTCCGGCGTGAGGGCTCGAGCGTGGAAGGCATCCACAAGTTTCTGATCAATCATGGCGCGCAGAGTGTCGTCGGAGATATCGGCGATCTTGCCGACTTCGTGCGAGGTGCGGAAGCCATCGAAGAAGTTGATGAAAGGCACGCGACTTTCCAGAGTAGAGGCATGGGCGATGGCGGCCATATCGGGAGCTTCCTGCGTGTTAGCGCCACAAAGCATGGCGAAGCCGGTGGCTCGGCAGGCCATGACGTCTCCGTGATCGCCGAAAATGGAAAGCCCCTGAGCGGCTAAAGCGCGCGCCGCGATGTGAAAGACGCAAGGTGTTAGTTCACCGGCAATCTTGAACATGTTGGGGATCATAAGCAGCAGACCCTGGGAGGCCGTGAAAGTGGTCGCCAGCGAACCGGTTTGCAAAGCGCCATGCACGGCTCCCGCTGCGCCGGCCTCGCTTTCCATTTCCACGATGCTGGGAACTGTGCCCCACAAGTTTTTGCGATCCAAAGCTGTCCATGTTTCGGCAGATTCTCCCATGGGGGAGGAGGGAGTGATGGGGTAGATGGCTGCCACCTCCGAACAACGGTAGGCAACGGATGCCACGGCCTCGTTGGCATCAATAGTGCTGTATGTAGTGCTCATGGTGTGAAATGTTGGTGCTGCGGAACAGTCAGCGTAAACTGACGTCCGCTTGTTCTTGTAACGCCCCGACTTTACACCCACCCAGTGCCGAAATCAACCCAAAAAGGCAGATTTTCTGGGAAAAAATGCACACGTGTCCCAATAAAATCTTCTCCGGCCTCATTCATCCCGTTCCTTCGCGTTCGGAAGGCAAAATACACCACTTCCCGCCGCTTTCTAACTACGCCCGTGCCTGGCTTTCAAAATTCCGAGTCGCTCCTGCTCCGCCAAACTCGCGGCGTAGCCGCCGAACTCCCCAAATCGTACAAAACTGCCGACGGCGTAAGGTAGTTTGGACAAAAGCGCAGCTTTTGCCCGAAGGGCAAAGCGCCGATGGGGCGGCGCTGAGTCAAGACGCCCGACGGCCCCTGGTTGTTGCTTCGGAGTCGCCTCACGACTCCTCATCCCGTTGGGACAAAAGCTATCGCTTTTGGCTAATCGACCTTACGGCCGTCGGTCGCTTTCAGGGCGCACGCGCAGCGGGCGGTAAGGGCGATTGGACAGCGCGCGGATGCGCTGCCCGCAGGGCGAACAGCCGTGGGGCGGCTGTGAGTCAACGTACCTCGTACATAGGCGCCGCCAGGCGCCACCGCCTCTTTGTAACCACGTCCGATCACGGTTTCATCACATCCCGTCCGCATTTGCTTTGCAGCTTCGCGAGCTCCGCTCGCCGAACTTTGCAAATCGTAAACGGTTAATTTGAGGTGTTAAAATACGGGGGACTGCGATAGAATAAGCGCAGTTGCGGAAGGAGGGAT
>CANPYO010000027.1 GCA_947588645.1 uncultured Akkermansia sp.
GCATTGCTCTGATGGATTGAGCAAAAATAAAAATTTACCCCGCCTCAAAATTATAGTTGACTTCGTACATCGTACATCGTACATAGGCGGCGTCAGCCGCCTCCGTCGTACTTCGTACATAGCAAACGCATTTTCTAATGCGTTTGCTCCGTTTTTTGGCGAAGTTTTTCCGGGAGCTTGACCTGGATGTGGATATCACGCAGTTGATTGGGCTCGGCAGGAGCGGGTGATTCGCTCATGAGATCCGCACCGCGGTTGTTCTTCGGGAAAGCGATGACCTCGCGAATGGAGGAACACTCGCCCAGCAGCATCACGACGCGATCCAACCCCAGCGCGAGACCGCCGTGCGGCGGGGCGCCAAAAGAGAAGGCGGAAAGGAGGTGGCCGAATTGCTCTTGAATCGTTGCCTCATCCAGTCCGAGTGCGCGGAAGGTAGCGTCCTGCAGATCGCGCTCGTGGATACGGATAGAACCGCCGCCAAGCTCATTGCCATTGAGGATGATATCGTAGGCCTCCGCGCAAAGGTCGGTGGAAATTTCACCGCGCAGCACCTTGTCCACGTCCTCCGGCACGGGACGAGTGAAGGGATGGTGAATGGCACAGAAGCGCTGCGTCTCTGCATCCCAGCCAAAGAGCGGGAAGCGGGTCACCCAGAAGAGATCAATATCGTGATTGTCCTTGAGCAGCTCCATATACTGACCGCACTCAAGACGCACGCGTCCCAAGATGGTGCAACTCTCCTCCCACGGGCCTGCGGCGAAGAAGATGCAGTCGCCATCCTCGATATTGAGCCGTTCCTTGAGGGCGTTGATCTCGGCATCCGTGAGACGTTTGGTAATCGGACTCTTCCAGCCTTCGCGGTCATTCGCATCGCGCACTTTGATGTAGGCAAGTCCCTTCGCGCCGGCTTCCACAGCGGTCTGCGTGAGGGAGTCCACCTGCCCAACGGAGGGGGAGAAGTTCTTGGCGTTGATGGCCTTCACCACGCCGCCCGCGGCAATCGCTCCCGAAAAGACGCGGAAGTCGCTTTTTTCAAAAATATCCGAGCAATCTGTGAGCTTCATCGCGAAGCGACGATCGGGCTTGTCGGATCCATATTGATCCATGGCATCGTGCCAAGTGACGCGTTCGAAGGGTGTGTTAATTTCCCTCCCGACAGCCTCGCGGAAGACTCGCTGCAGCATGGCCTCCACCCAGCCGTAAATGTCCTCCGGGGTAATGAAGGAAGCCTCGATATCAATCTGCGTAAACTCGGGCTGACGATCTGCTCGCAAATCTTCATCGCGAAAGCAACGTGCCACCTGAAAATATTTCTCCAGTCCGGCCACCATGAGCAATTGCTTATACTGCTGCGGCGCCTGCGGAAGAGCATAGAAAGTACCCGGAGAGAGACGACTTGGCACTAGGAAGTCACGTGCGCCCTCCGGCGTACTCTTGGAAAGGATAGGCGTTTCAATTTCCAGAAAACCTTGTTCGTCGAGGTAATCCCGCATGGTCTTGGTAATACGGTGACGCAGAATCATGTTTCGCTGCATCTCCGGACGTCGCAAGTCAAGGAAACGATACTTGAGACGTATGTCCTCATTTGCCACATTACGATCTAACTGAAACGGAAGGACAGCCGCTCGATTCAAGATGTTCATCTCATCGACCTCCACTTCAATCTCACCCGTGGCGAGATCCGGATTGGTCGCATCCACTTCATCCGTCTTGAGACGCTCCACCACTTTGCCGCTCACCTGAATAACGGATTCTACACGCAAACCCTCAGCTTCTTTGGCCAGACCTGCATTGTTCTCCGGGTGGAAAACAACTTGTGTCTTACCCTCGCGATCCCGCAAGTCTATGAAAATGACGCCGCCGTGGTCACGCACAGTGTCTACCCATCCCACCAAAGTGACACGCTGGTTGATGTGTGTCGGGCGAAGTTGA
The DNA here is from genome assembly GCA_947588645.1 of uncultured Akkermansia sp. Lineage (GTDB taxonomy): Bacteria > Verrucomicrobiota > Verrucomicrobiia > Verrucomicrobiales > Akkermansiaceae > Akkermansia. The sequence goes on from CANPYO010000027.1 coordinate 1,933, forward strand.
TTGCAAGTGTGGCTTCTATACGCGCTCATAGTGTGATTCAAGGAGCGCTCAGTTTACTCGCGCGCGCCTGAATGTCAAGCCTATTTTGGATACGTTGTACTTCGTACGTAGGCGGCGCGCCTTTTCCTGGGACGGACGTGGCTTGGCAATCCCGCGCAATGAAATTGTCTTGCCAAGTGGAAACGAGCGTGGTACCCTAGGCGCAGGCGGAGGGCGCAAGCCGCATCCGCAACATTCTAACCCAATTCAGAACCATGCCAGTTCCAACCCAAGAACAGTATATTAAGATGCTCAACACGGCCAAGAAGGAGGGCTATGCCTACCCCGCCGTGAATGTCACCACCATTGAAGTAATTAACGGCGCATTGAAAGCCTTTGCCGAGGCCAAGTCCGATGGTATTATTCAGATTTCGCTTGGTGGCGGTCAGTTCGCCTCCGGTACAGCTGTAAAAGATTCGGCCACTGGTGCTATTGTGCTGGCGGAAGCCGTGCATCGCCTCGCGGAGAAATATGATGTACTGGTTGCTCTGCACACGGATCACTGCCAGGCAGACAAGATCGACAGTTTCCTGCGTCCCCTTATCGCGGAATCTAAAAAGCGCATTGCCGCCGGCAAGGGTCCGCTGTTCAATTCGCACATGCTGGATGCTAGCGCCCTGCCCATGGCGCAGAATCTCGAAATTTCCAAGCAAATGCTCAAGGAGTGTGCCGAGGTGGGTATCGTGCTCGAGATTGAAATTGGTGTAGTTGGCGGTGAAGAAGATGGCGTGGACAATAGTGGCCAGCACGCCGCCAAGCTTTACACCTCGCCGGCAGACATGCTGCTCACCTACGAAACTCTGCATGGTCTGGGTGAATTCATGCTTGCCGCAACCTTTGGCAACGTGCACGGCGTGTACAAGCCAGGCGCGGTGAAGTTGGAACCGAAGATTTTGCGCGATGGTCAGAAAGCAGTGATGGATAAGCATGGTGAGGATATGCGCTTGGTGTTCCACGGCGGTTCCGGATCCGACCTCTGCGACATCCGCGAGGCCATATCCTACGGAGTAGTGAAGATGAATATCGACACAGACACCCAATATGCTTTCTCCAAGCCAATCGTCATGCACATGTGTCAGAATATCGATGGCATGCTCAAGATTGACGGTGAAGTGGGCAACAAGAAGGTGTACGACCCGCGTTCTTACCTCAAGAAGGGCGAGCAAGGCATCTGCGAGCGCCTCAAAGTTGCTACGTCTGACCTCCTTTCCGAGGGCAAATCTCTCTTCGGCAAGATCTGACAGCAACCCCAACTTTCGTTTTTCTCCCGTCGATGTTGTCCCCATCGACGGGATTTTTTTGCCATACCGTCCATGACAATTCCGCGCCCCGCGCGCGAATTTCGCAATCGTACATCGTACATCGTACATGGGCGGCGTCAGCCGCCACCGTCCCGCGCAACGCGCGCAAGCTCTTCAATCGTCCATCGTACTTCGTCCATCATACATGGGCAGACCTTGTCTGCCTCCGTCGTACCATAGGCAACCGCATTAGAAAATGCGGTTGCTTCGGTCTTGCTAACCAACGCAGAACCTGCTAGAATCGGCCCGTATGGAAATCACGCTGATCAGTCCCCTGGACATGCACCTGCACGTGAGAGACGGAGAAATGTTGAAACTTGTTGCGCCATTGAGCGCAAGGGATTTTGCAGGAGCCGTCATCATGCCAAACTTGGTGCCACCTGTGACGGATGATCAGGCGCTGCAGGCGTATGCCAAACGGGTTTTGAAGGCCGCGTGTAACGAGCATTTCGCTCCACTCATGACTCTCTTCTTCCGTAACTATACTGAAGCAGAGTTACTTGCTGCGCAAAGTATTTCTGGCTTCTTCGGCATTAAGCTCTACCCCGCCGGAGTGACTACCAACAGTGATAGCGGGGTGAGCAGTTGGCGAATGGCCGAACCTACCCTGCGCTGCATGGAAGCCCTAGGTATTCCTCTGCTCGTGCATGGTGAAAGTCACGGATTCGTGATGGATCGTGAAGAGCAGTTTTTGCCCATGTATCGTCGCTTGGCAGAGCAATTTCCCAAGCTGAGTATCTGCATGGAACATATCACCACAGCTGCGGCATTGCAACTGCTGGATGAATATGAAAACCTGTGCGCTACGATCACCTTGCACCATTTGGAATTCACTCTGGATGATCTGCTGGGTGGAGCTATGAAACCGCACCTTTTCTGCAAGCCTGTAGCCAAACGTTCAGAAGATCGAGAAGCCTTGCTGCATGCTGCACTCAGCGGCCATCCGCGCGTTATGTTTGGCAGCGATTCCGCACCGCACCCTCGCCACAAAAAGGAATGCTGTGGTTGTGCAGCCGGCGTCTTTAGCGCACCCGTTGCTCTGCCTGCCCTGGCAAAAATATTTGCGGAACATGGCGCGGCAGACAAACTGCAGGCCTTTGTGAGTGGTAACGCATGCCACCGATATAATCTCACTCCGCCGTTGAAAAAAGTAACCTTGCGCGATACTGCTATGCAAGTGCCGGTGATTTACCGTGGCTACGGGCAAAGCGTTGTTCCTCTCCACACTGAGGAACAATTACCATGGAGCGTATGCGCTGTGCAAGAGTAATGGAAAACGTGCAACCACCCGGGGCAGATGATCTGCGCGAGCTGCTGGTGCAAATCGCGGAGATGTACATGCCTTTCGGTATGTACGGTCCGGCTAAGTTTCCTCCGAAAGGTTGTCCCATTTCCGACCTGCCGGGAGAGTATTTGGATTGGTTTGCTCAGCGTGGCTGGCCAAAGGGAAAGCTCGGCTACCTCATGCAACAGACTTTCCTCATCAAAAACAGTGGGCTGGATCACCTCTTTGACCCCTTTCGCGAGGCTCGCGGCGGATTTTGCAAATATCCCAGAAAAAAATGAAGACGCTGCAATCGATATTCCTGGCGGCAAGACCGAAAACTCTCCCGGCTGGCTTGGTGGCGGTGTGGGCGGGATGTGTCGTGGTGCATAAATTTGCCCTCGCCTGTCCGCTTCATGCCTCAGTCAACTACCATCTGGCTATGTTCACCGCGCTCAGCTGCATGTGCATTCAGATTGCTTGCAATCTTTTCAACGATGCTCTGGATGCCAGTCGCCACGCCGACACCGAACGTCGACAGGGTCCGCTGCGCATTACTGCAGGGGGACGCATGAGCGCTCGTTCTGTCAAGCTGTGGGGTGCAGCATTTATACTGTTGGCATGCGTAGCTGCTATCCCACTCATCCAAGCGCAGGGATTTGGAGTGATTCTTATCGGTATTCCTTGCCTTGTCTGCGCATACGCTTACACCGGTGGTCCGTTTCCCATCGCTTATCACGGACTCGGAGAGCTTTTTGTATTGCTTTTCTTCGGGCTTGTTGCAGTAGTTGGCACTGTTTTCGTGCAAATTGGCTGGCAACCAATCTATGAAACCATCTACATAGCTGCCATTATGGTGGGTATCATATGCGGCCTGCTCTCCTGTGTGCTGATTGAAGTCAACAATATCCGCGACCGCGCTGAAGATGCTACCACCGGCAAGCGCACCCTCGCCGTGAGACTGGGGGATAGTCGCTCGCGCGGACTTGCTATAGCTTTCTTAGTAGCACCATACGCCGTATTACATCAACTGGCACGCGTGTTGTCAGGCGTGGGATGGAATTGGTGTTGGCTCCTTGCATTGCTGGTGGGTGGCATCATCGTGCATCGCATAAAACGTACTCCAGCAGACAAACGGATGAATGTGTTACTCGGTTTGGCGTCCTTACACCTATTTTTGTACGTTTTGTCACTTACACTCGGATAGGGTCAAACCCACATCCGTCCCAAGAAAAAGCCTGGCCATTTACGATTTCCGATTTGCAAAATTCGGCGAGCGGAGCTGCGGGAAGACGGCCGGCGGCTGCAAGGTCGTTTGGCCAGACCGCAGGGCTGCCCCGCAGGGGCGAAAACTGCCGACGGCGTAAGGCAGTTTGGCCAAAAGCGTAGCTTTTGCCCCGCAGGGGCGAAAACTCGTGGGGCGAGTTTGAGGCAAGAGTCGTGAGGCGACTCCGAAGCAAAGCTCGTGAGGCGAGCTTGAGGCAAGCTGCAAAGCAAGTGCTGAGTGGAATTTTAAAAGCCAGGCACGGGCTTGGTTAGAAAGCGGCGGTGACGGTGGCGCTTGGCATTGCCTATGTACGATGTGCGATTTTCGAGGTACGATTTATTAATAATGTGTACGTTGCGCAGATTTTTTCGGAGCATTGATGTATGCTGAGATTCCTTTAGAGCCATCATCATGATGATCACTGGTTATCACGGTTTTTGATACGTATAAACAGTGATATTAGTCAATAAGAGTATTTTTCTCTGTCGATTGACTTCTCTCAAACGCGTTTGCCCTGGCAGTTCGTGGCACTGAGTTGACAAATGCGGAGGTGCTTGCTATGATGCGCATGTATCGCTCGTTCACTGACAGAGCTTGTAGCAAGCTGCCCGTCTTTTGCACGGGAGCTGGCGGGGCTTTGCACTGATGGTAAGCCGAGTCGCCCCATTATATTTCCTTCGACTTGTCCGGCAGCGTATGCCTTTGTAGTAGCAATGGTGGCACAACATGCGCTAACAGGCAAGCGGCTATGGGTTATAGCAGATTCGCTGCCAATGCAAGAACGTATATGCGCGGAGTTTCCAATATGGTGTCAGTTGCCTTGCTATTTCATACCTGAACACGAGTGGCAAGGGCATCATGCTGTGAGCGATCCAGATGTGACTGCCGAGCGTCTGAATGTCCTGTACCGCTTGTCCCAACCACATAGCGAAACTCAAGTATTAGTAGTAACACCCATCGGACTGGATGATCCGGTGCCGAACTTTACTCATGAGGCAAGTGGTCAATCTGTACACTTGCATGTGGGAGAGACCGAAAGTTCACCCGCAAAACTGATGCATTTGCTCGAAAAACACGGATTCGAGCGGGTGGATCAAGTCACGGCGCGCAATCAGTGGAGCCTTCGTGGCGGCATCTTAGACGTTTTTCCCTTACAGACACCCACACCATTGCGGATTGAGTATTTCGACAACACCATTGAGAGCCTTCGGTCCTTCGATGTGGATTCCCAACTCTCATATAACAAAATCCAAGAGGCAAATATATTGCTTGAAGAGCCTGAGGAGCAAGGAACACTGCGAGATAGAATAGCCCCGGGTGATATTACTATTGCTCTGCCGGACTGTGGTGAAGCCGGCAACGTAGTCATTTTGGAGAGCCCTCCTGAAAGCGTTGGGGCGGAACATCCCTTATACGAAGCATTCCAGCAGGATGATCTCTCATTTTTGCCCACTCCTTTGGGAACTTTTGAAAGTGGAGATTTTGTGATGCAGGAAGCGCGCCGAGCCTATGTGAAAAGTATTTTGCAACGCCGGCGTGAAGAAAACTGGCGTATGGTCATGTACTTTTACCACGCCGGAGAACAAAAACGTTTTGAGGAAATATGCGGACATGATCCAACGTGGGATGCCGTGCAGGCACGTATAGGCGAGCTTCCCTGCGGTTTCAGCGTACCAAGCGCCAAACTTGTTGTGCTTTCCGCAGCAGAAATTTTCGGACGTCACTCCGTGGCACATCGTCGAACCTTAACTTCGCGTGAGACACGTATGCGTGCGGTTCAGGTTCAAACTCCACTCTCCGAAATTGAGCCCGGAGATCTTGTCATTCACGCATCTCACGGTTTAGGGCGTTTTTTGGGTATTATCCGAAGTTCTGAGGGTGAGGAAGAAGAGCTGCATATTCAATATGCCAACAACGTGCTGTTGCGCGTCCCACTGAGCCAAGCGCATCTTGTTTCGAAATATGTAGGACTGGGCGCAAAAAAGCCAGAACTTAACCGCGTAGGTGACGCTCGTTGGCAACGCGCCTGCAAAGCAGCAAAACGAGCGGTAGAAGATTATGCAGCACAGCTGCTAGAGGTACAAGCGCAGCGGCAGAGCAAACCCGGCAACGCGCACCCGGCAGACTCTTCATGGATGTGGCAATTTGAATCGTCCTTCCCATACCGTGAAACGCCTGATCAACTGCGCGCTATCCAAGAAACTAAAGCCGACATGGAATCCGACCTCCCGATGGATCGACTCATCTGCGGTGATGTAGGTTTTGGCAAGACGGAGGTGGCACTGCGAGCAGCCTTTAAATGTGTGACGGGAGGACGGCAAGCCGTACTGTTGGCACCTACAACAGTCTTAGCTGACCAGCATTATCACACTTTTCGCGAGCGTATGAGCGAATACCCGGTGCGTATTGAACTGCTTAGCCGCTTCACTCCAATCAAGCGAGTACCCAGTATTCTGAGTGGTTTGAGGGATGGCAGCGTGGATATCGTCATCGGCACGCACCGTCTTCTTTCAAGAGACGTTGTTTTTCATAATCTTGGATTAGCCATTATCGATGAAGAACAACGCTTCGGCGTTCGTCACAAAGAACAGTTCAAGCACATGTTCCACATGGTGGACATGCTCACTCTTTCCGCAACGCCCATTCCACGCACACTTTATGTTGCTCTGATGGGCGCGCGTGACATGAGTACGATCGATACCCCTCCTCCTAATCGCCTGCCTGTGCAAACAGCTGTCTGCCCCTTTAGTGAGGATCTCATCAAGCGTGCCATTGAGCGTGAATTAGGACGCAAAGGGCAAGTCTTTTTTCTGCACAACCGCGTCCAATCCATCGATCGCATGGAAATTATGTTACATCGGCTCGTACCGCAGGCTCGCATCGTAACCGGACATGGGAAGATGGACAAGACTCATCTTGAACAGATTATGCGAGACTTCATGAATGGAAAGGCCGATATACTGCTCTCTACCACGATTATTGAAAGCGGCATTGACATTCCGAACGCTAACACCATTATTATCGATAGGGCAGATCGTTTTGGATTAGCCGATTTATATCAGCTCCGCGGACGTGTTGGTCGTAGTAGTGAGAGAGCTTATGCCTACCTTTTACTACCGGAAAAGGATTACATGTATAGTGGAGATGCACGAAGGCGTGTATCAGCCATCAAGCAATACACCGATTTGGGTAGTGGGTTCAAAATTGCCATGCGCGATCTTGAAATTCGTGGCGCGGGCAATTTACTTGGCACCCAACAGAGCGGACATATTGCAGCCATTGGATTCGACCTTTATTGCAGATTGCTACGACAAAGCATAGATCGGCTGCGCGGTATAGAACCAACTTATCGTGTCGACACTCAAGTGAAGGCCGATTTTCTATGTATGAGCGAAGGAGCTGCCGCCGTAGCTGGAGATTCTGTACTTGGCGCTTATATCCCGTCCAGTTACGTCAGCTCTGTTCGAGCGCGCATGGAATGTTACACTGCACTTGCGCAGGCCGTAAGTTTGGAGGAAACTGACAACATACAACGTGTGTGGAGAGATCGTTTTGGAGAATTGCCAGAACAGTCAAGAAACTTGTTGCTATTGCAAAAGATACGTATTCTCGCTGCTCGACGTGGTATTAGCATTGTTGAAATTAGTGGCCAAAAACTCCTCCTTACTCGCAACAACGATTACATCTTATTGAATAAGCGTTTCCCACGGTTGCAAAAGAAAAAACCGGCTGATCAACTCGAGGAGGTACGCCATTTGCTAAGCACCATGTGATTTCTTGGGGCTGGATCTTGTTACCTCTTGATCACATCCGTCCCAAGAAAAAGCCTGGCCATTTACGATTTAATTCATTTACGATTTACGATCTGAATTTGTCTACGATACCACGCAGGATATAATCCACGCCAGCTTGTTGAATCATAACTTCGCGTAAATGAAGTTCTCGTGGTAAAAAGTCACCCGGTACAACCAATGATGTTCCACCGCTGATGACTGGAGCAATGTCCTGAAACCATTCTTGTACGAGACCTTGTTCTAAAAAATGGCGCAGTAAACTTCCACCACATTCCAACATCAGTCGTACTATGCCATAGCCTTCATGCAACTTGAACAACATCTCACTTAAACTCTCAACACATTCATAGACGATAGTTCGAGAAGAAAATGAATCCGTAAACAATTTTATATCATTCGGAAGTGAAGTACGATCACGTGTGAGTACTATGCGCCACGGTTGTTGCTTGCAAGGGGGAACATCACTGAATGGCGTACGAATTGTGAGTGCCGGATTATCTGCGCGCACGGTAGCCCCGCCGACTAAAATCGCATCACTCTGTAAACGAAGCTCATGTGCAAATTTCAGAGACTCTGTACAACTGATCCACCGCTCATTTTTACGCGCCAGACGACCATCTAGTGTACACGCCACCTTCGCCGTCACCCAGGGCAATCCTGTCTCAACACTGTGCACCCAAGGACGCAGAAAGGCCTTGCAGGCCGTCTCTTCTATCCCGACACATACATGTATGCCCTCAGCTTCCAAAAGGGCTTTAGCGCGTCCCCTGTGGCGTTTATCTGGATCTTGCATCCCATAAACGACACGTGCAATACCAGCTTCCAAAATAGCTTCTGTACAAGGAGGCGTTTTGCCTCGACTGGAACACGGCTCAAGTGTCACATAAAGGGTTGCTCCGTTAAGAAAGCCACCATTCCCTCGGCGAATGGCATCTTGAATGGCTCGTCGCTCTGCGTGCGCCTCCCCGGCTTTTTCGTGGTATCCCTGGCCAATCAGTCGATCACCGGCGTAAATAACAGCGCCCACAGGTGGATTCGGACTCGTTGTACCCACACCCTTTTGTGCGAGCTGCAGCGCTTCTTGCATACGTATCTTGTCTAATTCTTCCCGCATGGGTTCGTTGATTTGAAAAGGAAAATATAAACATCTATTCTTCCTCATCATCTGGTATGTAAATAATGTTGATAATTTTATTTTGATATTGATTTTATTTTGCTTGTGAAAGATAAACTATGTGGATAACATGGACTATAACACCATCCCAATATTTTGTTTCACATTGCATGCGAGATTATCGACATTTTATCGACTTTTTTATTCACAACACGTGTAAATAAGGTACTTCAATAATTCATCATACATTGAAATTAAGAATCATCGTGATAGAATTCATAGAAGAAAACAAATGGTGCAGCAAAGGGAATGGCAACATTATAAGCCAACGTTCCTGGAATATCGACTATGATAAAGTCGATACTTTTGAGTATTTTGTTAGTTAGATGTCTATGAGTCGAGATGCGGCGAGAGGGTATCTGATAAGTAGTTTCACCATCAATAGTCGCAGCAACGCTGTAACTTTCAGTAATTCGTGGAGATGAAGCCCAGGAACTTGTGTCAGAACGGTTAATTTGTTCCGCCAGAACATGTAACTGCGCAAATCCATCATTTCTCATCAGTACATGAGCTGTTGCTTCGCTGATGGGATGGTACACAAAGCTTGGGTTGATGCGTACCGGAATAAATGATGGATGCTCCCCACTGCGGCGAAATACAGAGTCGTAGATGATGGGATACTTCAACTTAAATTGAGCCTCGTGTGCGTTTATATACCATCGCTGATTATTTGAGTCGTGATATACGCGTAAATCATTGCTGTTTAAAATATATCCGTGATAAAATGTACCGAATTCTCCCACATTTTTATGTGTTTGCATGTACGCACACGAGTCCAGCACAATTAATGCCGCCGCCGCTAATAGTAGCAATCGTTTCACTCCCTCAGCCTATCAAATCTCTCTCTTGCTTGTCAAGCTTGAGCTTTCACTCTTCATCGAAAAACTAAAATGAAAAGAAGGACACTTGCTAAATGAGTAAAGAGCTGATAGAATGGGTGCATGTATTATTCACGATACAGATTATATCCGGTTGGAGCGTTGAGTGCGAGGGCTGCGGCGCAACCACGGGAAGGAGTACTGCTCAAGGGCGATAATGGAGGGTACGCTTGCTTGCAAAGTTGGCCGGAGCTTGGTGATTCACCTTTGGAGTATGAGATGGATGCTTTGCGCGATGGTACGCCCTTGCTGCTTGGAGAGAGAGCAATAAAATGCATAAAGCTGGATGGAGAGGCACGCGCAAGCGGAGTCAACTTGTTTGCCGGGCTTAAAATACCGCGCAGTCATGCTACACTGACTGTAAGTGTAACCCCGGCGCAAGTGTACAACCTACATCAAAAGGGATTTCGAGTGGGGAAGATCAAGGTAATACCCAAATTATCGTCCACGGTGGAGCGACTCACCAATTTGGCGGCCATGGTGCCGGAGTGGAAATGGCGCATAGATTTCGATTGTACGCTTTCAATGGAGGAAGCGCTCAACTTCTGGGAGATGCTTCCCAAAGCGCTGCAAGAGCGTGTTGATTTTATCGAAGATCCGTGCTACTACGACGTGCATGAGTGGCAAACCTTACAGGATGCTGGTATACCTTTGGGTTATGATACACCATTGCGGAATGAAAAAACAATACCGCAACGAACCAACCAACCGATGATGCGCATTGTAAAACCGGTGCGTCACCACAGTAATTCCGGTCAGCCTGTTTTCACTACCAATTTGGATCATCCTTTAGGTCAATGTTGGGCTGCTTACAATGCAGCCGTCTTTTACACGGATAAACCAGAGGATCAGGTGCCACTTTGCGGTTTGGTGACACAGCATGTTTATCAACCAAATGCTTTTTCAGAGCAACTTGGCATGGATATTACACCGGAATTCCGCGTGCCAGCAGGTACCGGACTTGGTTTTGATGCCTTGCTGGAAGCACAAGACTGGAAGAGATTGTAAATAACTCACCTCATCCTGAAGACGTGGCGAACGGATGTGAATTTGGGGCGAAAGTGTCGCACTCGCTCCAAGCAGCTGCGAGGCAGCTGCTCATGTACGATGTTGGATGTACGATGTACGATTTGCAAATAATGCGCAGCAGAGCTGCGAGTGGCGGTTAGACAGCGCAGATGCGCTGCCCGGAGGGCTCACCGGCAGGGTGGTGCCAGTGAGTCAAAGCCCCCGAGGGCTCGGAGGGGGATTGGACAAAAGCAGAGCTTTTGCCCGAAGGGCTCACTGGCAGGGTGGTGCCAGTGAGTCAACGTACATAGGCGCTGCCAAGCGCCACCGTCACCGCCGCTTTCTAACCAAGCCCGTGCCTGGCTTTTAAAATTCCACTCAGCACTTGCTTTGCAGTTTCGCGAGCTCCGCTCGCCGAATTTTGCAAATCGTAAATCGTAAATCGTAAATGGCCAGGCTTTTTTTTTGGGACGGATGTGGTCCGTAGATGTAAAAATGACTATATAATAACTTGACCTCGGGGAGGTGGTAAGGCATGATAGATGGGTATGAATGCATGCTTACTGCATACGTCTGTGTCGTTAATCGCAGCTCCGCTTTTGGTTATCAGTTCGTCGAATATTTATGCTCAAGGCGATACGAATGACCCATTTTTGGATGCCATGCTTCATGACAGCGCACCCACACCCGTTACGGAAACGGTAACGACTGCTCCTGATCAGGCAATAAAAGAGGAAAAACCAGCTGCAACGCAGACAGATCAGCCGGATAATGCTCAACATGCGGTCCCGACAGGTCGCCTGATTAAGACCAGTACTGATACAAAACTTATCGGTCAGGAAGCGGTAATGCGCGAGTTGGGAGAGGCGACCGGATTGGGTATTTTTAACGATGCAACAGCGTATGAGGGCAAAAAAGTGACAGGAGTAAGCATTCGTTACACAAAAGGGAAACGCACCGTACCGGATCAACGTTTGTTGGACATCATCCAGACCTCCCCAGGCTCGAAGTACATGTCTTCCCGAGTCAACGATGATTTGGAGCGTTTGCTGGAAAAGGGATTGGTGGGAAACAACGCACGCGTAGCGGTGGAGCCGTTTGGTGGCGGCGTGCGGGTGGTGTTTGAAGTAGAGCCGGCGGGGGTAATGGGTGGAGTTGGTTTTACGGGCAACTACCGCTATGGCTCTAAAAAGCTGCGCGAGGTTACTAAACTCAATTCCGGCCGCGTCATTAACGATCACGATTTATCGCTTGCCAGGTCGGAAATTATTAAACTTTACCATGATGCAGGCTACCCGGATGTGAAGGTGAGTTGGCGCCACACTTCAACCGCTCGTCAAGGGTATCAGGATGTCATTTTCGACATTCACGAGGGGCGTGAGGTGCGCTTGCAGCGTATCCGCTTCTCTGGCAACAAACAATTTGACTCCCAACAGTTGCGCCAAATGATGAAAACGAAGCAGCGCAATATTTTCCACTGGATAGATGATTCTGGCAATATCGACCGGGAGCAGCTGGATGACGATATGCAGGAAATCATTCGTCACTATCGCAACTACGGTTACCTACGCGCTGCGATTACCAAAGTTGATTACTTTTCGGGAAGCGATAAAAGTGGTCCTGAGAACCTGCACATGCTTGTGCACATCAATGAAGGTCCTCGTTATCGCGTACGTCACGTTTCTTTCAAGGGGAATTCCGTTTATTCCGCCCAACAACTTCAACCCGGCATGAGCATGCTGGATGGTGATATCTACTCCCTGCAAAAGGTCTCGGACGACTCGACAATGATTCGTAAATATTATGGAGCCAAGGGGTATGCAGATGCTGATGTCAGGCCGGATATTAACGAGGTGGCGGTTGAAAAGGATGGCACGCGTGTGGTGGATATCTGCTACGTCATTTCAGAAGGCAACAGCTATCGAGTTGGACGTATTAACGTGCGTGGCAACACCAAGACTAAGCCTTATGTGATCTTGCGTGAGTTGCCGCTCAAATCCGGACAAAACTTCAACTCGGTAGATTTGGAAACCGCCAAGCGTCGAATGGAAAATCTGGGCTATTTCGATGGTATCGATGTGTCTCCCGCCGCTTCTCCCATCCCAGGCTACCGTGATATCAACATCAATGTTCATGAGCGCATGACGGGTAGCCTCACTTTCGGTGTGGCGTTCTCCTCCGTGGAAAACGTGTACTTATACGCCAATGCAGTGCAGTCCAATTTCGATATTCGAGGGTTGTTCGGACACGGATCGATAGTAGGTGGAGGCCAGCGCCTGAGTGTTCAGGGCAAGCTGGGCTTCGATTACCAGAGCGCCAGCATCAGTCTCACCGAGCCGTGGTTCATGGATCGCAAGCTTGAATTGGGTAACGAGCTCTACTTTTCCAACTCCTCTTACATGAGCGATTATTACACGCAAATTAATTATGGTTACGCCATTTCTCTGCGCCGTGCCATTGATGACAAACGCTCCGTTCGTCTTACCTACCGCATTGAAAATTATGAATTGGAGCCGCAGGGTTTTGCGCCCCAGTTTTTCTTGCTCAGCTGCCGCGATTATTCCCGCAGTAATCTTGGCATCAGCTATGAATATGACACGCGTGATGAAATGATCACTCCACGTAAGGGAGGAAATGTGGAAGTTCATGCCTCATACAGCGGTCCGGGTTCCACTGTGCAAACATACAGCATGGGCGCCAATGCATCCGTCTACCACAATTCGGTATGGGATTCCATCTTCAGCCTCAACTTCGGCATCGAGACGATCGATACGCTGCACGAAGATGATGCGGTGCCTATCTTTGAGCGCTGCTATTTGGGCGGTCCGGCGAACTTGCGCGGCTTCCGTTACCGTGATGTAGGAATGGTGAACGAGTTCTTGGCAGGCGACGAGACGATGGGCGGCAATTCATCTGCTTTTGTACAAGCGGAAGTGAGCATTCCATTGGCGGATATGGCGCGCTTGGCTTTCTTCGTAGACGCCGGTTTTGTGCATGAAGATTCCTTTGATTTTCATTTAGATGATTTTTGTGCGGATTATGGTATCGGATTGCGTCTCAACTTGCCTATAGGGCCTCTGGCGGTGGACTACGCCATTCCCTTCAAAACGGCAAATGCCATAGATCGCTCCGGACAATTCCAATTTTACGCCAACTACAAATATTGATTGCCTCATCCGCTGCTCATGAACAGCTATCCCCTGCCCTTTGCCCCGCCTGACCCAGCGGATGCATCACGGTTACGCTGCTGCGCGCAAGGAGCATGTTGTAGTGATTTGGCAGCGGCCAATCTCGTCCTGTTACAGGGGAAATATCACATTACGGTGGCACAAACGACAGGTATGCTCTTTCGGCATTATGAGCAGAACACGCGTTTGCTCGGCTATACATTTCCTGCCGGAGCATTAAGTGCAGAGGACGCCTGTCGTGGACTTGATCTCATCCGTCATGATGCCGCCGCTCGTGGACGTGAGCTGCGTTTTTGCCTGCTCACGGCTGAACAGCGTTCTTTTATAGAAAAGTGGTCCCCGGGAGAGTTCTCTTATTCCTCTGATCGTGGGGATGCAGATTACCTCTACCGCCGCGAGTTGTTGGCTGAGCTTCCCGGCACACCGTACCACGCTAAGCGAAACCATATTTCGCGCTTTATCCGAGATTTCCCTGAGTGGAGTACTCATCAACTGTGTCACGATAACGTCTCGGATGCCCTACATGTCGCCGAGGCTTGGTTCGCCGCTCAGGAGGAGGATTCCCCTGCCCTGCACCACGAGTTGAATGCGATTTCACGCGCGCTGAAACTCATAGAGCCCTTGCAGCTTTTTGGTCTACTTCTCTATGTGGAATCCCAGCCGGTGGCCATGGCTGTCGCTTCCTTTATTTCTGAGAAAGTGGTCGATATCCATTACGAAAAATGCACTCCAGCATTTCGTGGCGCCTATTCACTCATCAATCGTGAGTTCGCTCGCTCCCTTCCTGCCTCGTGTACTTTCATCAACCGTGAGGAGGATCTCAATTCTCCCGGATTGCGTCAGGCTAAGCTCTCTTACCATCCGTCTCTTATTCTCGAAAAATTCTCTGCGCGTCTCCACTCTACATGCTGACCCATCTTATCAGCGCTGAGCAATGCGCTTCGTGCCGCCTTTGCTGCAATTTCCAGCGTACCTCCGCCTGGGAGACTCCCGCCCTCGCTCCGGGACTCGTAGAGCGTTTGCGTGCACAGGGAATTCCACTTTGCGTTCGTGAGGATGGTTCCACGACCTTTGCCTTGCATTTTCCGGCTGACGCACCGGAAAACTTCTGCACTAACTGCCCGGTGCTTAACCCGGCTATCGGCTGTACGCTGCCACGCAGTTCTCGTCCAATCGAATGTCGTCTCTGGCCCCTGCGCATCATGCGTACCCCTTCCGGTGCCCTAGCCTTTGGCTTGTACGATGCTTGCCCAGCTGTTTCACCTGCCGTGCGCGAACAAATCATCCGGGAGGCTACAAGCATCCTGCTCCCCGAACTACGCCGTATCGCGAACGAGCATCCTTGCACGGTCCGTCCCATCCACCCTGCTTACTCCATCATTTGGGAGGAGACACCCCAGCAAACGCATTAGGAAATGCGTTTGCTTATGTACGATGACTCACCGCCGCTCCATCGGCGGTTGCTTTGGAGTCGCCTCATTGCCTGTTGCTTTGCTGCCGCTCCCGACTGCTTGCTTCGCAGCTCTGCTGCGCGAATTCCGCAATCGTAAATCGTAAATAAAAAAGCCGCTGTACCGTCAGCGGTGTGGAAGCCACGTTCCCTATGTTAAGGTGGGTGCAAGGTCGGGCTCGCCTGAGGTATCCTTTGCGGACGGAACATGGAACCCTGTTCCTTATTGCTCCCTTATCGTTTTCTAACGGTCCGGGCCTTTGATACCGCGTGTCACGAGTACAGCAGCTTCCTTCCTTTTACCACTCTATTCGTCCATTTGCAAGCCGGATTATTGTCATTGACGGTTTCGATATGC
The DNA here is from genome assembly GCA_947588645.1 of uncultured Akkermansia sp. Classification (GTDB taxonomy): domain Bacteria; phylum Verrucomicrobiota; class Verrucomicrobiia; order Verrucomicrobiales; family Akkermansiaceae; genus Akkermansia. The sequence goes on from CANPYO010000027.1 coordinate 17,654, forward strand.
ACCGTCAACGTACACGTGATGTTGTTCCACGTGGAACAAGGCAGCCTCCGGCTGCCTATGTACGAAGTACGATTCGGAAAGTTCGCGCGCGTTGCGCGGAGGGGTGAAAACCGCCTTGCAACCGCCGGCCGTTTTCCGCGGGCCGGCGGCTTGCCAAATTTGCGAATCGTAATTGTGAATGGTATTGGGATTGACAAACGACCGTGCGTTGTGTATAAGAATCGGCACTATGATGACATTACCGGAACAGATAGCAAGGAAGCTGACAGATGCCTTGCGCGCCGAACTGGGCGAGGCTTTGCCGGAACAATTCCATGCTACGGTGACAGCCAGCCAAGACCTGCAATATGGGGACTACCAGAGCAACGCGGCCATGATTCTTGCAAAAGCCACACGAAGGAATCCGCGTGAATTGGCACAGGCGACGGCGACTCGGCTTGCTGAAATGTCAGAAGCCACGGTATCTGTGGCTGGTCCTGGGTTTATCAACTTTCGGATAAAGGCGGAGGAATATGCAGCCCGTATGGTCGCAATGCTTGCCGATGCACGGTTGGGCGTACGTCTTGCAGAACATCCTAAGAAACTGGTGATTGATTTCTCGGCGCCAAATGTGGCAAAACCCATGCACGTGGGACACATTCGCTCCACCATTATTGGGGACACGCTGGCTCGCCTTGCACGTTTCATGGGGCACACCGTGGTTACGGATAATCACATCGGCGATTGGGGCACCCAGTTCGGTATGATATTATGGGGATGGAAAAATTTGCTCGATAAGCAGGAATTAGAACGCGATCCCATCGACGCGTTGCTGACCACCTACAAGGAAGTCAACAAACGCTGCAAAGAGCAACCGGAGCTTCTGGAGGCTTGCAAGGCTGAACTCGTGCGTCTCCAAAGCGGCGATGCTGAGAATTTAGATATCTGGAAGCGCTGCATTGAGGTTACAAAGCGCGGCTTGGAGAAGATTTACGATAAACTCGACATCCATTTTGATTACTGGCTCGGAGAAAGTTTTTACAACGATGCGCTGGAACCCCTGGTGAACGATTTGCTGGCTCGGGGCATTGCGCGGGAGAGCGATGGCGCTGTTTGCGTGTTCTCTGATGGCACGCATGCGCCGAAAGATGATCCTTTTCTTGTAAATAAGGATGGTGAGTGGCAACCGGTGCCGGCTATCATTCGCAAAGCGGACGGCGCATTCCTTTATGCTACCACGGATTTGGCAACGCTCGATTACCGCATCCGCCATTTCCAGGCCGATTCCATCTGGTACGTGGTCGGAGCCCCCCAGGAAAAGCACTTCAAGCAAATATTTGACATTGAGCGCATGCGTGGCGTCACCGGCGATTTCCGGCATGTAGCCTTCGGCTCGATTCTCGGCAAGGATCGCCGCCCCTTCAAGACGAGGGATGGTGAAACGGTCAGCCTTCAGGATGTCATTGATGAGGCGATTCAACGCGCCGCAAGCGTGGTAGAAAATAAGAGCCCTGACATGCCGGCGGAAGAGCAGGCGGCCGTAGCCGAGGTCGTTGGCATCGGCGCTATCAAGTTCGCCGAACTTTCCCAAAACCGCCTCAGCGATTACATCTTTGATTGGGAGAAAATGCTCTCCCTCTCCGGCGATACGGCGCCGTACCTCCAAAACTCCTACGTGCGCGTGCGCGCCATTGAGAGAAAAATTGATGACCCGGAATTCGCAGCTCTCCTTTCCGGTTCCTCTAAACCGAATATTCTCCTGACCGAGGAACGTGAAATCAATCTTGCACGCTCTCTCTCGCGCTTCGCGGAAGTTGTACCTGCTACCTTGGATGACTGCCGCCCCAATCTCCTGGCTGCGTATCTCTATGAGCTAGCGCGCGCCTTTCACAGTTTTTACGAGGCATGTCCCGTGCTGCGCAGTGAAAATCCCACGCGATTTTCACGTCTTGCTCTATGTGAACTCACAGCGCGTGTGCTCCGCCTCGGCATGAGTCTCCTTGGTATTCGTCTTCTCGAAAGGATGTAATCCCCGAGAATGTTCCACGTGGAACAAGGCAGCCTCCGGCTGCCTATGTACAAAGTACGAGGTACGATGTACGATTTGGAAATTTAGCGCGCCAAAAGCGCGGGAATTTGGCGGAGCTAGTGCGAGCGGGATGTCGTGAAGCCGTGCGCGGGCGTGGTTACAAAGCGGCGGCGGCGGTGTGGCGCCTGGCGGCGCCCAAGGCAGATGAAGTCTGCTTATGTACGATCCGGAAAGTGAGCGCGCATTGCGCAGGAATTTTGCAATCGTGCATCGTACTTCGTACATCGTACATAGGCGTCGCTAGGCGCCTCCGTCGTGCATCGTAAATAGACAAACACACATTGGAAATGCGCTTGCCTCGCTCTCCCTGCCCATCATCCGTTAATTTTCGGGATGGAACCGGGGCAGGGAGAGGAGAGGGAAGGGGGTTAGAAATCAAAAGACATACCGGCGCGTACGCTGTGGTAAAGCTGCTCGCGTCCGTGGATACTGGATCGGTCTTGGCCGTTGATTCCGGGTTCAGCTGTGGATCCGAAGAACTGGTATGCGAGAAACACGTCGAAATGCCGTGAGATGCGGTAGCGCAGACCAACTTCTGCGGAGTAGGCGAACCCGAATTCTGAACCATGGGCATGGTATGAACCGTACTCATCGGTCAGTTTGAGCTTCATGCTTTCATTGATGACACCGGCATTCACACCGATGAAGCCGGATACGTATTCGCCCATGGGATGGGTGTAGCGGTACCCGGGCATCAGGAAGAAATTGTTGACGCGAGCATCCAGCTTGGCGATATCTTCGTAGTGCGTGTCATCCGACCCGGTGGCAAAACCAAAGCGCAGGTTGAAGGATGAGTTTTCGTTGACGGTGTAGACGCCGGTGATATCGACGCCCAGGGTGTCCACCTTTGGTGACTCGTTGACACCATCGATGCGCAGAACATCCCGCGCGGCGAAGTTGTAGCCTACTCCCAGCTCAATAGAGTACGGGTTAGTGGGCTCGACGACAGTGTAGGTAGTGCCGGCCATGACTGGGGCGGCGGCAACGGCTGCTAAAGCGAATAATGCTGTTTTCATGGTGATGTTCAATTGACTTTTTGCATACGGGGAGGAGGAAAGCGCAGCGGTGCAAATGGCACCAAGCTGCTGCAAAAGTTCCTTCCCGCAAGCAGCGCGATTGTAGCGGGTGATTCTTCCTTTTGTCAAGAGATCCTCATCTAATAATTAACCGTTGCTTCCCAATGTGTTATGTTCCTTATTTTTGCTGGTTTACGTATGAAGAAGCTGTCATACAATGCCGCAGTTGGCGGGTAATTGTTGGCATGTCATATACCTCGCTGCACGACAAAATCGCCAAGGACAACCACATTTTCTGAAATCCATCGATGAGTTGCGTTTTTCTTGGAACGGATGTTGTGGGCGTCGGGGTATCATGCAAAATCAAGCTGTATTTCGTTGTCTAAACGCATACCAAAGCAAGTAGGAGCATGTTGACACAAGTTCAGAAGAGTCGTCGTGATCCTGCCCAACCATCCGCGCAATCGTCCAGGGCAAACGCTGCGCTTTTGTCCGACCTGCCTTACACCGTCGGCAGTTTTGTAAGATTTCTTAATAATGTGCGCGTTGCGCAGATTTTTTTTCGGATCATTAATGTATGCTGAAATCCCTTTGGAGCCATCATCATAATGACCGCTTCTTGTCGCGATTTTTGATGCGTATAAACATTGATATCAGCCAATAAGAGTATTTTTTCTCTGTTAATTGACTTCTCTCGAATGCGTTTGCCGTGCGCAATCGTCTGGATTATGGGCACCACATCAGGAGAGCATTCGCGACGCACCGAACGCTTCAAATCAGATATCGTAAATCGTAAGTATCATATCATCAAGCATCAATAGTAATTAAATTTTTCGTCCGAGTCCGTTGGGATTTTTTTCTTCCAATGAGCAGGGGATTATGATAGAATCTGCCAGCCTGCTGCGGGTTCTCGCACGTGAATTCGCAAGGGCGCAGAGTGCGTTATACCTATGGCTATCGACCCGAAATTGCTGGCAGAATTGGATGCACGCCGCGGCAAGATCATGCTTTCCGGCGGACAGGAGAAGATTGATAAGCGGCACGCTGCCGGCGACCAGACAGCTCGTGAGAGACTCGACAGCCTGTTTGATGCAGGTTCCTTCACGGAATTTGGAATGCACACGAGGCACCATTGCCACAATTTCGGTATGGAGAAAAAGGAGATTCCCGCAGAGGGCATTGTTGTGGGTGTCGGTCTCGTGAATGGGCAGCCGGTGGCGGCTTCATCAGCGGATTTCATGGCGCAGGGAGGATCCTTGGGCTATATGCATGCCATGAAGATATGCGATGCGCAGCATTATGCCCTGAAGGCCGGGATCCCGATGATCCAGATCAACGACTCCGGCGGCGCCCGCCTGCAAGAAGGTGTGGAGGCACTCTCCGGCTTTGCGCACGTGTTCTACAACAACGTAGCGGCCAGCGGTGTCGTACCGCAAATCTCGCTCATTCTCGGCCCCTGTGCGGGGGGCGCGGCGTATTCTCCCGCACTCACGGACTTCATCATCATCCGCCAAGGTGGCGCCGCGGGCATGTACATCACCGGCCCCAAGGTCATTGAGCAGGTCACCTTTGAGCAATGCACCATGGATGAAATTGGCTCGGCTGCCGTGCACGCTTCTGTATCCGGTAATGCGCACTTTGTGGCGCAAAGCGATGAGGACGCGCTCAACATTGCCAAGCGTCTGCTCACTTACCTGCCGCCCAACAACACCCAAGATCCGCCTCATAACCTTTCAACGCCATTAGATGTGGCAGATGATGAGGGTATGAATGACATCATCCCCGCCGAGAACAACATCCCGCTGGATATGCAGAAGGTAATTGCACGTGTGGTGGATGAGGGGAGCTTCATGGAGGTGCACGCGGGTTTTGCCGGGAATGTGATCGTTGGTTTCGCGCGCATTTGCGGCGTTGTGGTGGGGATCATCGCTAACCAGCCTGCCGTGAAGGCCGGTTGCCTGGATATCGACGCTTCCGACAAGGCAGCGCGCTTCATCCGCTGTTGTGATGCATTCAACATCCCTGTGGTGAATCTCGTGGACGTACCCGGTTTTCTCCCCGGTAAGCAGCAGGAGCGTGGCGGCATCATCCGTCACGGCGCCAAGTTGATCTTCGCGTATTCTTCCGCAACTGTGCCCAAGGTAACCGTGATTCTGCGCAAGGCATACGGCGGTGCGTACATCGCTATGTGCTGCAAGGATCTGGGCGCAGATGCAGTCTTTGCGTGGCCTTGTGCCGAAATCGCGGTGATGGGAGCTCAGGGTGCCATCCCCATTCTCTACGGTCGTGAGCTGAAGGGTATCGAAGATGCCGCCGCTCGCGAAACCCGCCGTCAGCACCTGCTGGCCGACTACACGCAGGCTTTCTACAACCCATACGCCGCCGCTGAAGTGGGGCAGGTGACCGAGGTGATTAATCCCGCACAAACCCGTGCCAAAATTGCCCTCACCCTGCGAACCCTGCTCAGCAAACGCGAGACTCGTCCCGCCAAGAAACACGGCAACATGCCACTCTGATTCCTTCCTTCCTCATGAACAAGATTCCCACCATTTTCGCCGACATTGGCAATCTGAACATGGAGGCCGTCACGTACCAGGTCACGGGTATGCTGGTTGTGTTCTGCTGCCTTGGGTTCCTCAGCCTCATCTTATCAATTTCCGGGCGTGTGGCCGTGCGCATGGAGGAAAAGCGCAAGGCAACTCAGGTTGCCGCTGCTCAGGCGCTGCGAGTCGATGGCCCTCCTCCTGTGGCTTCAGCGGCGGCTGAGCCGACCCCGGCGCAGGTAGCTGCCTTGGCTGCCAGCATCTACGATGCGGCCGCTTCTTCTATCACCCCTCAGCTCATTGCGGTGCTCGCTGCTGCCGTACGTGAGGAAGTGGGACACGATGCGCGCATCCTTTCCATCAACCCTGTGCAGAGCAGCTATGCGCAAAGTGGACGTTCCTCCATTATGAACTCCCACACGCCTCTGCGTAACTAACTTCATTCACAACATATTTTCACCCAAATTCATCATCATACCATGAAACAGCTCCGTATCACTGTAGCAGGTCAAACTTTCGATGTAACCGTAGAAACCCTTGGCGGCAGTAATGCCCCGGCGCCCGCACCAGCCCCTGTGGCGGCTCCAGCACCGGTTCCTGTGGCGACGCCTGCTCCTGTACCACCCCCCGCAGCAGCGCCTGCAGCGGCTCCGGCAACGGTCGCCGGTGGCACACCCATCCCCAGTCCCTTGGCCGGTAAAGTCGTGAGCTTGGATGTGAAGCCCGGAGCTGCTGTGAAGGAAGGCGACCAGGTGCTCACGTTAGAGGCCATGAAGATGAACACCGTCATCTATGCCCCGGCTTCCGGCACCATCGCTTCCTTCAGTGTGAACCCGGGCGATACGGTGGCTGAGGGGCAAGTGCTTGCTACGCTCGCCTGAACTTTTTTAAATCCGGTTTGAATGGCGAAGTTTACCTCTCCTTCTGATTTCGCTTAATTTACCAATATGCAGGAACTTATACAATCCTTCGCAGACTTCATCTCGGGCATGGGCATATTTGCCATGACATGGCAAATGTACACGATGTGGGCGGTGGTGGCCATTCTGCTATATTTCGGGGTGGTTAAGCAATTTGAACCGCTTTTGCTGGTGCCTATCGCCTTTGGCGCGCTCATTGCCAATATCCCTGATAACGGCATGGTCATCACGCAAGCGCAGCGTCAGATCGTCTCGATTTCCAAGGAAAATACGGTTCAGACGTCGACTATTAACGATGTGGGCTTCATATCAGGAACAGCGGCACCTTACGCGGACTCCTCTCCTACGATGCAAGACACCTCCGCCCTCTCCCCCAATGAAAAGGCGAAGTACGAGGCGGCCATGAACGAACCCATGGTTGTCGCCCCGCTGGTGAAGGACGGCAAGGTGGTGAAGGGAGCCGTGCAGGTGACCGGGCAGAAGCCCAAGAAGTTCATGATCATCGGCTTCAATTCCGGCTTGTTCGATTTCTTGGGGCAGGGGATTAAGTGCGAAATTTTCCCGGCGCTCATCTTCATGGGTGTAGGCGCGCTCACGGACTTCGGGCCGCTCCTGGCCTCCCCGAAAGCGCTTCTTCTCGGCGCGGCTGCTCAGGGGGGTGTCGCGTTCACCTTCCTCGCGGCTATGGCGCTCGGCTTTTCCAAGGGCGAGGCCTCGGCCATCGGCATCATCGGCGGCGCAGACGGACCCACATCTATCTTCCTGGCCAGCAAGCTTGCGCCGCATCTCTTGGGCGCCATTGCCGTGGCGGCATACACGTACATGGCGCTCGTGCCGCTCATTCAGCCGCCATTCATGAAGCTCTGCACCACCGAAAAACAGCGCAAAATCAAGATGAAGAGTCTGCGTCAGGTCTCGCGCGGTGAGAAGTTGTTCTTCTGCTTCGTGGTGACGATTGTGACCATTCTCATCTGTCCGGATGCTGCACCCCTTCTCGGTATGTTGATGCTCGGTAACTTCTTGCGCGAGTGCAAAGTGACAGAGCGCCTCGTCTCTTGCGCCCAAAATGAGCTCATGAACATCACCACCATCCTGCTCGGCGTCTCAGTAGGCCTCACCATGCAGGGCGGACGCTTCCTGCAGGTGGAAACGCTCCTCATCATCGGATTGGGCGTCGTCGCCTTCGCCGTGGCCACCGTATGCGGCTTGCTCTGCGCCCAGATCATGAACCTCATTCCCGGCTGGAGCAAGAATCCTGTGAACCCGCTCATCGGCTCCGCAGGCGTCTCTGCCGTGCCCATGGCGGCGCGCGTCTCTCACAATGTGGGACAGCAGGCAGACCGCACCAACTTCCTGCTCATGCATGCTATGGGTCCGAATGTGGCGGGTGTGATTGGTACCGCTGTTATTGCAGGCTACTATATTACAACTCTGAGCGGTCACTAAATATATCGGACATAGTATCAACAGTATATGCACATGAGGATGTTAATTTGCATTCTCGTGTTGCTCGGGCAGGTGGGTCTAGCTCATGCTGCTACGGGTGACTTCACCATGAAGCGTGTCGCGGAGGAAACTTTGTCTTTGCCCGCAGAAAAGTCAGCTTCCTGTCTTAAGCGCGTGGGCCTCTATGAGATGGCGCGTCCGGCCGATGTGGGCGTTCAGCACTATGCCCTCGTGCTTACGTACGAGGATATGGGGAAGAGCTGGTCGTCCGTGGTGGATGTTTTCCCCGGCTTTTCATTTTATCATGAACGACGTGCGCCGCTCCAGTTGCATGATATTGATGCAGACGGTGTGCCTGAGGTGCTGGTCTATGTCGGCAATGGCACCGGTGAAGGAGATCACGTGCGCATCTACTCACTCAATCTAAATGAGCAACGCTTAAACCTTCTCCCCGCCACCGATCCCGATGCCCGAGCCCACCTGATTCTGAATTCCCCCTGCGAGCAGGTTTCCTTTCCTGCTCCCGGCTTGATCAAGGTTTCGCCTCCGTTGAGACATGAAGAGCTGACGTCCGAGGCTCCGGTCGTTTATTCTCTGGAAAACCGAAAATTATCACGCCGCGCCTTTGAGGGAATCTCGCTGGAAAAGCTTGTCTCTACATCACCCCAACAATTTGCGTCTCACTCCAGTCCTATTGCAGCTGAGGTGGTAGTTGATGCATCCTCACGTTCTTTTCAAATTGGTTATTTGGTTTTATGCTATCGTGTTCATGGCAAGCCTGTTCGCATGATCACGAAGCATTTTCCAATCGTTGATTCTTCGCGCGTCCGGTTGAGTTTGCACGACTTGGACAACGACGGCGTGCCGGAGATTTTTCTTGCCCTTCCCAGTTCAACGAATAGCGGCCTTTGCCTGCATGTCTTCGCCATGCCCAATCCCGAACTGAATCCGGTCGACAGGCTGCAACAGTTTGACAGAGAAGAACCATTCATCAACTTGATTCTTAAAAAAGAATGCACAACATTTGAGGTTCGTGACAACGGCTCCCTGATCCTTTGTTCTGTCCCTGATGACCCTTCACAAGACCCTGCCTCCACGACGACCTATCTTTACAAGGAAGGCGCTCTCCTTCCTCAGTGATTTCTGGAATTCAGAGGCACATAAGTCCCCATAAAATCTTCTCCGGGCTCATTCAACCCATTTTTTCGCGTGCGGGATGCGAGACATACCACTTCCCGCCCCTTTCTAACTACGCCCGCGCTTGGCTTTCAAAATTCCGCTCAGCATCTGCTTTGCAGCTCCGCGAGCTCCGCTCGCCGAACTTTGCAAATCGTAAATCGTAAATGGCTTAAATCGTACCTCGTACCTCGTAAATCGTACATAGGCAGGCTCTGCCTGCCCCCGCCGCTTTCTAACCACGTCCGTACGCTGCTCTATCACATCCCGCTCGCATTCGCTCCGCTCCCCGCGAGCTCCGCTCGCCGAATTTTCCAAATCGTAAATCGTAAATCGTAAATCGTAAATCATTGGCATCCCATAGAAATTTACAAGGAGCCAAAAAAGGTG
>CANPYO010000028.1 GCA_947588645.1 uncultured Akkermansia sp.
CAGCGCATGGACAGCAGCGAGCTTACCTTTTTTTCAGAGCGGTTGCACATTTCGCCAGCCATTTTAGTATCGCCGCCTACCATAGCAAGTCTTTTTTTTGTCATACTTCGCTGTCCGCGTTACCTCATAATTCAGGACGCCGAAAAGAACGCTCTTCGTATAATTTTGTGGAATGACCCCACAGAGCAATTCTACAAAGTCGGCAAATTATGCGGTAACAACCAAAAAAATTCGGGTCAACCCATTTTTTTGTTGCTCATAATCGTTATTTTTGGTAGAATGTACTCCGTCAGCATTCCAAACATCTATGTCAACCATCTCCGTTACCCCCCCTGTTTTGTTATTTATTCATTGTAAACGTTTTGTAATCCTAACCCTAACGGGTATTCTGATACTCGCGGGGGCGGCGGAAGTGAAGGGAAAGGCGCCGACGCAAGAGGCGTCCGGGGAAGCTCTTCAAGCGCCGGAGCAGGAAACTTGGCAGATGCGAGTACTCCGTCTTATGGGGGAGGATACGGAGGATGGAGCCAAGGCAGCTATGGAGCTGTTGCAGAAAAAGCCCTGATCCCGACATGACGAGTTTTTAGAACCGCCCAATTTATCGTTCGCAACATGAATACGGATAAATTCCTCGTTGGTTCGAGCGCGAAAGGCACGATGAGAACGCGCAAGCACGGGTTTGCTCTGGTGGCCACGCTCACGCTCATGATGCTGCTTGGTCTCATTGCCGTGGGCATTTTGGCCGTGGCTTCCTCGCAGAATCGCATCGCAGCGCAAACCATCTTGCAGGCCGAGGCGCGCCAGCACGCTCTCATTGGACTAGATGCGGCCATCGCTGATTTGCAGATGGAGGTTGGCCCCGACCAGCGCGTCACTGCCTCCTCCGGCATTCTCTCCGAGGATCCCTCAACCCCCCAGCACATTTTAGGCGTTTGGAACAGCTGGCAGGCCCCGCTCTATGGCAGCAGCGGCGGGGCGACTATTGGCTCCACCTACACTCAGGGGCGTGCCTCCATGTTCCGCCGTTGGCTTATCTCCTGCAACAATGTGACGACCCAGCGCCAGTTCCAAGCCATCTCCGACCTCGGTCGCTCCAAGCCCGGGCAGCGCATCTGCATGGTGGGCGAGGGCACTTTAGGCGCCAAGGCCAGTGACCGGGAGTACGTTTATGCCGATCTCATTTCCATGCCCTCTGCCGGTCGCAATGAAACCTGTTTTGCTTGGTGGGTAGGTGGCGAAAACCAAAAGGTCAATGTGGCGGTAAAGGATCGCGAGCCCACGAATGACCCCGTGGAGATTCTGCGTCGCACTTGGGATACGCCTGCTCCCGATTTCAGAGGCAGTCAGGACTTCTCCTTTATGCCGGAAAAGATTGATAACCCCGAGAAGATACTCACTCTGCGCACGCTCCCATTGGTGGATCGCGGTTCTGTGCCTGCCGGCACTCCCTATTTCTTCGATGCCACAACCTTTTCCTACTCCCTGCTCACGAATGTGCGCGATGGCGGTTTGAAGCTCGACCTGAATACGCTGCTCAACAAACGTGACCTGCGCGGCACTCCATTTCAAGCTCGTTATGATCAGGATTGCCCCATTGCAGAGGGCGAGGGCCTGCTAACCGGTACCGAGGCTTCCATGCCCATTGGTTCCTGGCAGGTGATGCACGCTTACTACAACATGTGGCCTGATGGCTCTGGTAGGAATGAGGACTTTGAGAGCTCCCGCCTCATGGGTAACGTCACCAATTCCTACTCCCGCATGGTTGGCGATCTCGTCAGGGCTAAAAAAAAGGCTCTCTCTGGCAAGTCGTACAATGTCACCTATTTCAGTGATCGAGTTGAAGAAGGCGATCTCAAGGCTGGTTATGCTCGCGTCCCCATTTTACTCTCCTTTATCGCGAAATACGGTCTTTCGGTGACAAAACCCCAATGCACGTGGGGCAACAAGTGGCCGAATCCAGGGGCGGGCAAGGATAATGATCAATGGATGAATGCGGGCACGCGAGGGATGGCGGCTTGCTACGCGCCGGTGGTATTGTGGTGGAATCCCTATAATGTCCAGATGCGAGTAGGAGCCAAAAAACTCTGGATGCATTCTCTCCCGTATCGCACGACGAACATCACCTATGCTGAGGGGCAGACTGGTAACAACTGGAAGCGGCTTTTCATGTTGCAGCCCACTGATACCGGTGGATACAAGATTGATGACACTGGTTGGATGGGACAGCGCCATTTTTTTGGCAATGACTGGGGAAATTATTTCGTATATTCGAAAGAAGACCAGACCTCCGAAATTATTTTTGAACCCGGCGAGATTCTACTCTTCTCCATGGCCGAGGGGTTTGACAACATGAATGCGGAACGTAAGTTAGTGGAAGCCGGGATTAACCCCGGTGATGGAAGAGATGACGTGAGGTGGACAATGTCGTTGCCCCAGAACATTCCTTTTGTGCAGGGGGATCAAGTGGGCTATCTTTATAATTATTTCGCCTCTGTCTTTGGTTCGCACGAATATTCGGGGCAAGTCAACCAAAAAACTCTCAGAATCGCCTTCGAGACGCGTGGAAGCTATAACAGTATTGAGCGAAACAACTCTCAGTTTCTTGAGTCTTATCTCGGCGATTTGAGCGGCAAGAAATACCTGCATGACACTGCTGGCGAAGACTTAGGTCCGTCAATGCGCGAGATGTTCGTTGTCCCGCACGGCTACAACGGCATCGACACGTCCAAGGTTGAAAGAATCGTCGAGCGTAGTACAACGCTCAGGGAGGCTCGTCCCTCTGCGCTCGTTGATGCCTACCCGGGAGCGGAGGGCATTTCTCCTTATGTCTTTTCTCTGGGGTGGTATGATTACGATACCGCCTCTGTGGATGACCTGACTTTTGTGGGAGGAAAAGGTAACGAGGAGGCTAGATTCAGCTGGGATATGTACGGCTCTGATGGTGACGAGGTCCCGAATTATTATGCAGCTGCCGGAATAGCTCCTAAGTCGTACAACAGAGAATTGCTGAATGCGGTATCAATGTTTCGTGAGAAAGATTATCGGACGAGAAGCTGGTTGCACTCTAACCCGGCGTTGGGCGGTGGTGAGCTCTACAAGCCGGATGATCAAATGCGTCAGTACCATCCCTTCCAGCTGGCAGCGTACAAGCTGACGGATGCGACCGCTATGGACATGTTGAACAGCAAAAACGGCATCTATGGTTTGCAGGCCGTTGCAACGGGAGGCGGTGAGGCTGTTTCCTTCATTTCGGTGTTGGAGTTGCCCGTGCACCCGCCATTTTCGCTGGCAGGTTTTTCGGGAATGCGTCTGAAGCCCGGTTGGTTCGGCGAGGATGATTTTGGTGACGAAAAAGCGCTTTCGCAGATGCGGCGCATGCAATACCAAGCGGGTGTACCTGGCGTAGGCATTGGCAATTCATTTGCGGATCCTACTATTCCTCCGGACGATGTGTATGCGTTCCACCAGACCAAGATCAATTCCTCCATTTCGAAGAACGGACAGCTCTTCTCCGACTTTTTTGACCACGGTTTCATTATCAATGATGCGCTGTGGGATCGCTGGTTCTGCTCCTCGGTTTCGGATATGCCTTCCAAAACCGGGCGGATTCCGGCACGCGAGACATTGGAAGCCTTTGTGAGGGAGGAAGAGCCCCTGCCGGTGTCGCGCTACAAGATGACGCGCACGTCTGCCGATCAGGAGCAGATCATCGAACGCATCATGGCTGATGATGGCTGGAAACGCATTGCCAGTTATTTGATAGTGGAAGGCGGCTTCAACGTGAATTCGGTATCGGAAGAAGCTTGGTTCGCTACTCTGATGGGGCTGGCCAAGCGTGAGCTGGTAAGCAACACGCAGGGTACGCTGCACACCGTAGAGCATACACCGAAGGAGAATGTGCTTTTCTCTCGGTTTGGGGTATCCACTGCAGACCGCAGCATGGACACGCGCAGCGATTACAATGTGCTGCTGGGCGCGGCATTCTTACGCCCGAGTATGCAGATGGCAACGGCTTGGGGCGATGTTCGCTCCCTGACGCCTGAGTCCATCCGCAGATTGGCGCACGAAATTTGTAAAAAAGTGCGCGAACGTGGGCCTTTCTTGAATATGGCTGATTTCATCAACCGCCGCCTTGATGGGGGCTCAGATGCTGCTCTCTGCGGGGCGCTTCAAGCCGCTATTGATGCCACCCAGATCAATGAGCGTTTTAACTTGGGCGATTTCCGCATTCGACCTCTCGCCGGCGACTTCTACAGGTTCCCGCGCGCGGAGGAGGGATCCATGTACACGGCAGCGCCCGGCTACCTCATCCAGAGCGATGTGCTGGCATCCCTCGGCAACATACTGACCGTGCGTGATGACACCTTCGTCGTGCGTGCCTACGGCTGCGTGCGCAACGCCCACCGAGCCATCCTGGCCCAGGCATGGTGCGAGGCGGTGGTGCAGCGTACCATTGACTTTGTGGATCCTACCAACTCACCGGAAGAAGGCAGCTACGATCCCGTCAACCAAGGCTCGCGCAATGCTGCGCGTCCTGTCGATTCCCTGACGGAAGTCAACCGCATCATGGGACGCCGGTTGCACGTTGTCTCCTTCAAATGGCTCGACAGCTGGGACATCTAGACGGGCAACGGGTGACTTTCGCATAGCCCCAATCTCCGGCTCGCCTCATGATTTGCAAACGGGGCAAACGCATTTGGATGAAGTGGAAGAGTAGAGAAAGCTCGATTCGGTAGATCATCGTAAATGACACCCGCTTTTCCAAATGCGTTTGCCCTATCTGCCTTTTAGTGCCAGCTTGACACTTTATGTCACGCATGCTTTAATCTTCGCATAGTACGAAAACTCCCCTATGAAAACAAGCCCCGATTCCTCTTCCGATTTCGTCGCCAATGTGAAATACGGCTTCACACATTTCTTCACCTTCAGGGGGCGCAGCACGCGTCCTCAATTCTGGTGGTACTGCCTGTGTCTGTGGCTCATCAACACGGCCATCAGCATGCCTGCCAGTTTATTCATAAACGAACCAAAGGCATCCGGACTTGCCCCGGGTCAATCCTTTAATATCGCGCAAATTATTTGGCTCTCCCAACCTGCAAGCTACAAGGTTTACATGGTGGTCAGCACCATCATCGGATTCATTCTGGGCATTTCATTGCTAGCCGCCGCAGTACGACGTCTGCACGATGCGGGTTATTCTGCGACATTGGCGTATATTGTGAGCATAGCGAGCATTCTCCTGACAGCTTCGCTTTATCTGCTTTTATTTTCCACGTCCGATTTTGTTCTTTTAGTCACAGAAAATTCAACGACTGCGGCGATCCTGTTGGCAACAGCTCTATTAGCATATGTGGTCATGTTGGTCATGGGGATCATTGTGCTGGTGCGTCTGGTCATGCCATCTGAGCCACGAGACAACGCGTACGGACCGTACGTCGGCAGGGAAAAGTGATGTCCATGGAGGAACTCACTCCCATTTTTATTCTCGGCCCGACCGGCTGCGGCAAGAGCCAACTTGCCGTGGAATTGGCGGAGCGCATGGGATGCGCTGAAATTGTGAGCGCCGATGCCTACCAAGTGTACCGAGATATGCCCATTCTCACCGCAGCGCCACGAGCCGGTGAGTTGGAGCGCGTGCCGCACCACCTCATCGGTTTTCTGGAGACCTGTGAAAACAATGATGCTGCCGCCCACGCACACCGCGCGGAACAAGTCATAGCCGAGATTCAAACGCGTGGGAACCGTCCTATTGTCACCGGAGGCTCCGGGCTGTACGTCAAGTTTATTTCTCACGGCATCTCCCCTGCTCCACCGTCAGATGCCGCCCTGCGAGCCAAACTCAGCGCTCTTCCGCTGCAGGAGCTCGTGGCACGTTTGAAAGAGGCGGATCCGGAAGGAGCTGCACACACCAACCTGCAAAACCCCCGCTATGTGGCTCGCAACTTGGAAATCGTGATGGCCGGCGTCAAGCCTCTCTCGCATTGGAAGAAAAATTGGCAGCACGCCCCGGCCGGTCCTGGGTTTATCCTCACGCGTGAGACGCCAGAACTTGATGAGCGTATTGCGCAGCGTGCCCATAGCATGATTGAAGACGGCGTCGTGGACGAAGTGCGGGCGCTCGGTGAACTCTCTGCCACAGCTTCCAAAACTCTCGGCCTAAATGAAGTGCAATCCTTTATCGCCGGCGAAGTGACGCGCGACGAGTTGGAACAACGATTGACCCTCATCACTCGCCAGTACGCCAAACGCCAGCGTACCTGGCTGCGTCGCGAGTCATGGCTCATTTCCGTGGATGCGCGTCATGCCCCGGTTGAACGCGTCCTGAACGCGCTTTTCCGGGACAACCGCACTTGAGAGAAGTTAAGCGACGGAGAAAACACTCTCATTGGCCGAGATCACTGTCACACGCATCAAAATAAAACTGCGCAACGCGCACGTCATCAATAAATCGTACATCGTACATAGACGCCACCGCTTTCCCGCGCAGCGCGCGCGAATTCCTCAAATCGTACATCGAAAATCGTACATCGTACATAGGCAGACCCCGTCTGCCACCGTCGTCCGTCGTACATAGCAACTGCATTTTCTAATGCGTTTGCCCTGATTTGCCCTGCTTTTTCCTTGACAGGTGCGCCTCTGCGGCGTATGTATTATTTCGTCAACATCATACCCATGGAAGAACGGACTCTTATTCTCTTTAAGCCGGATTGCGTGCAACGCAACCTTTCCGGAACGATTTTGCAGCGCTTGTTGGCAGAAGGTTTCACACTGCACGGCATCAAGATGATGCAACTGAATGACGAAGTATTACGCGAGCACTATGCGCACATTCTTGATCTGGTGATTGACGGGGAACCTCTCTTTCCGAAGCTGTCTGCCTTCATGCAGAGCAGCCCGATAGTGGCGCTTATTCTCGGTGGCCCCGGCGTGGTCACCCGGGTGCGTTCCATTCTCGGTCCCACCAACTCACAGAAGGCAGATAAGGGCACCATTCGCGGTGATTTCGGCACCAATAGCATGCTCAACATCTGCCACGCCTCGGATTCTCCGGAGAATGCACGCATTGAAATTGATCGCTTCTTCCGCAAGGATGAGCAATTTTAACCCGATTTTTCCGTAATGCGTTCCCTTTTCATCGCCTTCATTATAAGCGCAGTCGGTCTTGTCAGCCCGGCAAATGCCCAGGCTCCTGCCGCCGTACCGTCCCAAGTGGACAAAGTGCAAAATCCGGTGCTCAAGAAAGAAGTAAGGGCACTGGAGGAGGCTGCTGCGCTGATGGAAGCAGTGAGTGACGAAGAGAGCGCGAAGAAGGCGTCCGTCAAGATACGCAATCTTTTTCGTTCACTGCCACCACCCACCAGCGGTTCCCAAGCAGATCTCGAATTATGGGCTCGTGCACAAAATCGCTTCAGCGCCCAGATGTGGCGTATCATTAAGGAACCCTACTTCCAATCGCAAAAAATGCAGGAGATCTGGACCCTCGTCACCGTTCCTTACTCCCGCAAGGGCAGCGCGCCTAAATAAGCCTCTCCGGCCAGGGCAAACGCATTTGAGAGAGTTAATCAACAAGAAGATACTCTTGTTGACTTATACCATCGTTGATACGTATCAGAAATCGTGACAACAGCGGTCATCATGATGACGGCTCTAGAGGAATCTCTGCATACGTTAATGATCCGAAAAAATCTGCGCAACGCGCACATTATTAATAAATCGCAAATCATAAATAGCAAACGCATTTTCTAATGAGTTTGCCCTGCTTCTCCGGCTCGTCATCTCGCGCGCGAATTGCAGCGCAGGCGTCGTACAAGCACACGATCCACGCCCAACGGACCACTACCGGTGCCGATGAGCGCAACAAAGCAGATCATGTAGAGCAGCGGCAGCTCGTTCTGTGGCCAAACACTCTGGTCGCCATACACAAACACGGCTACCCAAAAATTGACGACGAGGACAAAGGAGGCCGCGCGCGTCAGAAGACCAATAAGAATGGCCATGCTACAGAAGAATTCAGCGAACACGCAGAGTGCCAACGATGCCGTAGCCCCTATTCCCAGTGGATCCATCCATTCACTTCCTCTCCCGTCCATCAGCATCACCAATTTTCCCCAGCCGTGTGTGAGCATCAGCAGCGCGACTCCCACACGCAATACAAATACGCCTACCTGAGTACGGTGAAGCAACGGTGCACTGATGATCCGGCACGCACTATCGCGACGGTTTGTCTCCTGTGGTCTCATACTGCCCTTTGATGCACACCGCCCGCGCATCATTCAATGATTGTTTGCTGTCATACTCAAACAAGTGAGGCAAGCGCGCGGCGTACGGCTCGTACCGTGGCGTCAATATCTGCCTCGGTGTGAGCCGTGCTAATGAAGCCCGTTTCGTACGGGGAAGGAGCTACGAAAATGCCTTGGTCGAGCAAGGAGAGAAAATAGCGCTTGTACTTCTCAAAATCGGAGGTCTGCGCGGTCTGTAAATCAACGACCTCCTGTGCGGTGAAATGCAAGCAAAACATCGATCCGCTGCGTTTGAAGACAAAGGGGAGTTTGAGGTCGCGCAACGCAGCGCGCACTCCCTCTTCCAAGCGCGCACCGAGAGCTTCTAAACGCTCCCAAGCA
This sequence comes from uncultured Akkermansia sp., assembly GCA_947588645.1. Lineage (GTDB taxonomy): Bacteria > Verrucomicrobiota > Verrucomicrobiia > Verrucomicrobiales > Akkermansiaceae > Akkermansia. The sequence goes on from CANPYO010000028.1 coordinate 8,622, forward strand.
CGCATGCTTTCCAGCTCACGAAGCTGAGCCAGACCGGCCGCCATAGCGAGCGGATTGCCACTCAGCGTGCCAGCCTGGTACACTGCCCCGAGCGGAGAAACGCAGTCCATGATCTCGCGGCGTCCTCCGAAGGCGCCCACGGGCAGGCCTCCGCCAATGATTTTACCGAGTGTGGTGAGATCCGGCGTGATACCCAGCTTGCCCTGTACACCGGATGGCGAAATGCGAAAGCCGGTCATCACCTCATCAAAGATCAGCAGTGCGCCGTACTTTTCCGTGATCTCGCGCATGCGCTCCAGGTAGCCCGGTCGAGGCAGATAAAAGCCCGCATTTCCCGGATACGGCTCCACGATCACTCCCGCTATCTCACGACCCCGCTCCGCAAACGCGCGCTCCAACGCGGATGTATCATTGAATGGCAATACCAGCGTGAGAGCCGCCAACTCGCGCGGCACCCCCGCACTGTCCGGCTCACCATGTGTGAGCGCACCGCTTCCCGCTGCGACCAACAAACTGTCGGAATGTCCATGGTAGCAGCCCGCAAACTTGACGATGAGCGGCCGTCCCGTGTACCCACGAGCCAAACGCACGGCGCTCATAGTGGCCTCGGTACCGCTGTTGGTCATGCGTACTTTTTGGATGCTCGGCACCATGCGGCACACAGTTTCCGCCATCTCAACCTCCTGAGGCGTGGGTGCGCCAAAGCTCAGACCACGCTGCGCAGCCTGCGTCACCGCCTGCACCACCACCTGGGGCGCGTGCCCCAAGATTGCCGGTCCCCATGTGCCCACGTAATCCACATACTCACGCCCGGTCGTGTCGGTGAGACGTGCTCCCTGCGCCTTTTCCACGAAAAACGGTGCCCTCCCTAGCCTCCGGAACGCCCGTACCGGCGAGTTTACCCCACCCGGAATCACCCGACATGCCCGCTCGTATAATCCCTCTGAGATTGACATGCCGCCAGTATAGATTATTCCTCAACGCCCATCAAGCCAATTCACGCTCTACTTCGAATGCTGCACGTTGCAAAATGGAATGCACAAAACATACGCGCGAGAGAATTCCCTCTTGCCAACCGCATTTTCGTCGCTATAATGTGGCGCGGCTCATGATAAGTGACTTTTCAGCACAACGAGCGGGGGAAGGAGGTGCGGACAGCCATGCCCGCGAAAGAACAAGCTGCTCCCGGCGTTGACAAAGCAAACCTTTCTGGCACGCGCCGTATGCCGGATCTACTGCACGGGCACATCTGGAACAAGCTGCTTGTGCTGGCTCTTCCCCTCGCAGCGTCTGCCATGCTGCAACAGCTCTTCAATGCGGCAGATGTGGCCGTCGTGGGACGCTTTGTGGAAGGAGCCGAGCACGCCCAGGCAGCCATGGCGGCCGTTGGTAGCAACACTCCGATCATTAACCTCCTCGTGTGCTTTTTTGTAGGCACAGCTCTCGGAGCCACAGTTCTCATCGCTCAATGCATCGGTCGCCAGGATCGTGATGGTATCCGCAAGGCAGCGCACACCGGGGTGGTGCTGGGTGTGCTAGGCGGCGTGGGCATGACCCTGTTGGGGCAATTAATCGTGAAGCCGGCCCTGGATATCATGCAAGTGCCGACGGATGTGCTGGAGCCGGCAGAACTCTACCTGCGCATCTACCTCTGCGGTCTCCCGATTATCCTGCTCTATAACTTTGAAGAAGCCATTTTTCGCAGCATGGGCGACACCCGAACACCGCTTATCGTACTCGCCTGTTCCGGGGTGTTGAATGTATTGCTCAACCTGTTCTTTGTGTTGATTCTGGAACGCTCCGTGGACGGAGTAGCCATCGCCACGGTGACGTCTAATGCTGCCAGCGCCGCTATTCTCGGGTTCTTGCTTTGCCGAGGGAGAGGATATGTGAAACTCGAATGGCGTCACCTGCATATTGACCCTGCCAGCCTGCGTGAAATCTTGCGTATCGGCATTCCCGCCGGTGTACAGGGCATGGTGTTCTCTGTTTCCAATATCTGCGTGCAGTTCGCCATCAATTCGCTCAACACTGTCGTCATGGCCGCCTCCGCCGCGGCGTACAATCTGGAAGTGTTCACCTACTGCATCACCAGTTCCTTCGGTCAGGCCTGCACGACCATTGTAGGACAAAATTACGGTGCAAACCAATTCCGACGCTGCCACCGCACGCTTTGGACATCGATCGCCTTCAGCGGGGTTCTTCTCGGCACCGCCGCGTGGTTCATGCTCTCCTGCGGGGAGGAACTGCTCGCTCTCTTCAATCCGGATCAGGAGGTTATCGGCATCGGCATGATCCGTTTGCGCTATATTCTGGTCGCGCACATTTTCTCGGTCTTCATCGAAGCCTTCACCGGCTACCTGCGAGGTTTCGGTCTCAGTCTCGTTCCGGCTCTGTGTGTCCTCGGTTGTGTCTGTGGCACGCGATTCTTCTGGGTTTACGTCATCTTTCCCATCTACCCCACCTTTGCCTGCATCATGGCGGTCTATCCCGTCAGTCTGGGTCTCACCGCTCTTCTCATCGTCGCTGTGTGCGTCTTTTACCAAAGGCGTATAACTTCTTCATCTCTCCCCTCCCAACGCTGATGCCTCGGTGGCCTCTCCTTTTGCTAAAACAGCGCCCCTTTTCGACAGGAAAGGCAAATATAATGCGCATATGAACGCTTTTCGCCTTGACTGATGCTTATGCAAGGCAGAAACTAATCGGCAGAAATCATGTATTCCTACCGCTACACAATAGCCACCAGCGATGTGGCAGAAAATGGATTGCTGCGTCCCGGAACCATTGCCCTGCTCATGCAGGACTGCAGCACCTTCCAATTCCGCCGCGTCAAAAAATTTTACGACGCGCTGCTCAAGTACAACATGGCCGTCTTTCTCGTCTCGCGACAGGTGGAAATTCTGCGACTTCCGGCGTACGGCGAAGAAGTGGAAATATGGACCGGTATTCACGGCTGCAAAGGGTTCTACGGTCTGCGCAACACCACCATCCGCGATGCCTCCGGCGAACTCTGCGTGATTAGCTTTGCCGTCGGAGCTTTCGTCAATTACGACACGGGCAAGCCCTTTGTGCTTCCGAAGGAGGCCTATGCTGACATCGTGGACTGCGAACCGCTTCCCATGGAGTACCTCCCGCGCAAAATCGCTCTGCCGGAGGGGCTCGATTTTTACGAAGTCATGCGCGATTCGGTGGTACCCGGCTACATCGATGCCAATCACCACATGAATGCCGGTCGCGCCTTCGACATGGTTGTCGGTCACATCAACTACCCCCTCCGTCGCATGCGAGTGGAATACAAGACGCAAGCAAAGCCCGGCTCTGTCTTTATCATCGAGCGCGCCGATGTTTCCGAAAACCATTGCTTCATGCGCCTGCGCGGTTCCGAAAACGAGATATTCTCCACCTACGAATTGATGGGATGAGGTAAGTGAGTTCTGCGTCGTCACGCCGGCCTCTCTGCCTCTCCACGAAGGCGGACGTAATCAATGCACCACGTTCCATCTCGATAGAGGGAGGGACGCAGCTGTTCAACGACAGCTGTTATAATTTGACTCTTCACGGCAGGCGAGATACCGTTGAAGGGATCCTGGACAAACATGTTGATCCAATTGCGCGGGCCGTCCGGATCGGCAAGCAAGGTAGGTCGGTCGAAAAGAAAAGCCTTGCGCATCAAAAGTCCGCTCTGCTCCACAAGCTGCGCATACTCGCCTATCGTCGGGAAGTAAAAAGGCATCGTGTAATTTAATCCCCGGCGTTCCATTTCGCACCTCAGAGCGGCATGGACTGAGTCTGTGTTGCCGTACCCTCCAAGCTCAAAAATAAAACGTCCGCCCGGCTTGAGTGCACAGAAAATGCGGGACAATACAACAGACTGCTTTTCCCGGGGAATCCAATGCAGAACAGCGTTGGAGAATACCACGTCAAACGACTCACCCGGCACCTCCATCTCCACCGCATCAGCGAGAACAAATTGCAGTTCCGGATAGTGATCACGCGCTCTCTTCACAAGATCCGGCGATGCATCCAACCCGAGAACATGATGCCCCTTTTGCGCGATGAGTTGAGTCAGTGAGCCATCCCCACAGCCCAAATCCAGCACGGAAAGCCCCTCCCCATGGATCATCTCCACAAGTCCCTCCCCGTACCGCGCCACGAAGGAGAATTTCTGCGCGTAAGTTTCTGCATCCCACTCCATGGGCCGCGATTGTAGCAGCGCCCCCAAACCGAGTCAAGAGTCGACGCGTCTCCTGCAGGGCAAACGCATTTGAGAGAAGGTCATCAACAGAGAAAATGTTCTTATTGACTGATATCCATGTTTATACGTATCAAAATCATCACAACAACCGGTAATCATAATGATGGATCTAGAGGAATCTCTGCATACGTTAATGATCCGAAAAGAATCTGCGCAACGCGCACATTATTAATAAATCGTAAATCGTACATAGGCAACCGCATTTTCTAATGCGGTTGCCCTGGCGTCTCCTGACGGAGAATCGTCACTTCAAATATTGACGGAGAAAAGAGTCGATTTTATCGAACGGGATCTTGTCGAAGTTATCGTAGAGGTCGGTATGGGAGGCGTCGGGCACGATGAGGAGCTCCTTGTTCTCGCCTTTGAGCTTGGAAAAGGCCGTCTCACTGAAGTAGCGGGAGTGCGCCTTCTCGCCGTGGACGATGAGGACGGCATTGCGAATTTCGTCGGCATACGCGAGCAAGGGAGTGTTCAGGAGGGAAAGAGCGGCAGTCTTGTTCCAGCCGGCATTGGAGTTAAGCGAACGGGGATGGTAGCCACGCTTGGTCTTGTAGTAAGCGAAATAATCTTTGACGAACTGCGGAGCGTCTTCCGGCAACGCATCGGGCACACCGCCGGCGGTTTCCGGAGCGGGAAGCTTGGCATCTTTCAAGCGCTGGGCGGCGAGCTCCTTGCGCATGGCATCACGCGCCTCGGCGGAATCTGCGCTATCGAAGTAGCCATTGGCGGTCACGCGGTGCATATCATACATCGTGGAAGCCACCGTGGCACGGATGCGAGGATCAAGAGCAGCGGCGTTCAGCGCCATGCCTCCCCAGCCGCAGATGCCGACAATGCCCACCTTCTCTGCATCCACGAAGGGAAGCAGGGAAAGAAAATCAACGGCGGCGCAAAAATCCTCGGTGTTGATGTCCGGCGAATTCACATAACGCGGCGTGCCGCCACTCTCGCCGGTGTAGGAGGGATCGAATGCCACTGCCACGAAACCACGGGAGGCAAGCTCCTGGGCGTAGAGCCCGGAGGACTGTTCCTTGACGGCGCCGAACGGACCGCACACAGCGATGGCGGCGTACTTCTTCGCCGTGTCGAAATCCTTGGGCAGGTAGAGGTGGCCGGCAAGCTCTATGCCAAAGCGATTCGTGAAACGTACATCCTTGGCTCGGATCTCCGGGTTGATGCGGAACACGCGCGTATCTTTCTCTATGTCTTTCATGTTGGTATCGGGGGTTGCATGGGTTTGCAGCAGCAGGAACGCCGCCAGTATCGTAGTGAACAGGATTTTCATGACTGTGCCTTTTTTCTCTCTCTTCTGTGCCTTATTTTACTGCACCCCTCATTTTATAGCAAATATTTTCTTTTTATATTGCATTATGCTTTTTGAGCATGTATCATGAATGCAACATGGAACTCCGAGTTCTCAAGTATTTTCTGGCTGTGGCACGGGAAGGCTCCGTGAGCCGTGCTGCGGCCGCCCTGCATGTCACTCAGCCCACGATTTCCCGCCAAATTATGGACTTGGAGGATGAGCTCGGCACGCGGCTACTACGCCGCAGCAGTCGCACCACAACCCTCACCGAAAACGGAGTCTATTTCCGGCGTCGAGCAGAAGAAATTGTGGCCTTGGCCGATGCGACGACCGAGGAATTTTGTGGGGCAGACGACGAGATCAGAGGGGAGATCGCCATCGGCGGCGGGGAAACTCCCGGATTCAGCCTGCTCGCGCGCGCCGCACAGTTGCTGCGCGCGGAGCACCCCGGCGTCCACTTCCGCCTTTTTAGCGGGAATGGGAACGACGTAATTGAGCGGATGGAACGCGGGCTGCTCGACTTTGCCCTGCTGATTGCTCCGGTGGATGTGAGCCGCTACGATACACTCACCCTTCCCCTCCAAGACACGTGGGGTGTGCTCATGCGCAAGGATTCTCCATTGGCGAAGCGAGCGCGCATCACTCCGAGCATGCTGCGGGGGAAGCCTCTGCTCATCTCCTCGCAATCCAAGGTGGAGAACATGCTGTCCAACTGGATGCGCTGTGATATCTCACGACAGAACATTGCCGCGCGGGGGAATTTGCTCTTCAACCTTTCCATCATGGTGCAACAAGGTCTTGGATATGCAGTCACGCTGGAGGGCATCGTCCATTCCGGATCGGGCAGTCCTCTCGTGTTCCGCCCGCTCTCACCCAAACTCACAGCCGCGCTACACCTCTGCTGGCTTAAATCGCGCCCCCTCTCACGCGCTGCATCGCTTTGGCTCTCCACACTCCGCGCAAATCTGTCCGTGCATCCGCATACCAGATAACGAACCATCGTAAATGGCAACCGTATTCGAGAGAATTCAATCGACGGAAAAAATGCTTTTATTGGCTGACATCGTCGTCCATACGTATCAAAGAAACTGTGCAACGCGCGCATTATTAATAAATCGTACATCGTACATCGTAAATCGTAAATTGGCAAACGCATTTTCTAATGCGTTTGCCTTGGGATAAGGGATTGCTATATGGTCGTGTCTGTGGTATCATGGTGCGCGTCATGGAAAGCACTGCACCCATACCTACGCATACGCACACCATATCCGTGCTGGTCGAAAATAAGTTTGGCGTCCTTTCGCGCGTAGCCGGGCTGTTCTCCGGCCGCGGTTACAATATCCACTCGCTGAATGTGGCGCCCTGTGAAGATCCCCATTTTTCGCGCATGACGATTGATGTGAACGAGCATGGAGAAAAGCTCGACCAGGTCATCAAGCAACTCAGCAAACTGGTCAATGTTGTGGAGGTCATCGACTTCCGCTCCCATCCCACGGTGTATCGCGAGATTGTGCTCATGCGTGTGCTCTTCGGTGACAAGAAGCAGGATATTCTCGAGCTGTGCAACATATTCGGCGCAAAAGTGCTGGACGCCACGCGCGAGACGCTGACTATTGAAATCTCCGGCGGAGAGTTCAGGCTGGAGCGTTTCCTGAACCTCATGCAGGATTACGATGTGCAGATGCTTATGCGATCCGGCAAAATTGCCGTCATAAAACCCAACAACTAATTATTTGCCATGCAAGCGGTTCTCCTATTCCCTGGCCAGGGCGCCCAAAAGGTAGGCATGGGGCAGGATTTGTACACAAGCAATGCCACAGCTCGCAAGCTGATGGATCAAGCGGATGCCGCTCTCGGTTTCTCGCTTACCAAGGTGATGTTTGAGGGACCGGAAGAAGAACTTACTCGCACCTGCTACTGCCAACCGGCGCTTTTCCTGCACGGTCTGGTTATCTACCGTCTGCTCTGCGAGCAAGTGAGCATTGAGCCAATCGCCGCAGCCGGGCTCTCCCTCGGCGAATTCACGGCACACGCTTCCGTTGGCACTTTCAGCATGCAGGAAGGGCTGCATCTCGTTCAAAAGCGCGGCATCTTCATGGAGGAGGCCTGCCAAGCTGCTCCCGGCGCCATGGCTGCTCTCATCGGAGGAACGGATGAAGCCGCCCAAACCCTCGCCTCCGAGTGCGAGGTGGATGTAGCCAATTACAACTGTCCCGGGCAAGTCGTCATTTCCGGAGTTGAAGAGGGTGTGAACCAGGTGGTGGCGAAAGCCAAAGCCGCCGGATTCAAGCTCGCGAAAAAGCTCAATGTGGCCGGCGCCTACCACAGTCGACTCATGAAAAGCGCGCAGCAGAAACTCATTCCGGAACTGGAAGCTGTGCAAATGTCCATGCCTTCGGCACCGGTTTACTGCAACTGCGGGGCACGTCCTGTGCAGAGTGTGCAAGACATCCGAGAGACGCTCGGCGCCCAGGTGTGCTCCTCCGTGCGCTGGGCGGCGTCTATGCAAGACATCGTTAAAAACGGGCACCGTCTTTTCATCGAAATGGGTCCCGGCAAAACCTTGGCCGGTATGATGGCACGCATTTGCAAAGAAGCTAGCGTCATTTCCATAGAAGATGCCTCGACGCTCCAGCATGCTGTGGAGCAGTTGCGTTCCTTGTAAAATCCATGCTCTTTCCTGTGCACAGCCGGTGGTGCTGCGGCGGTTGGCTGGCTGCCCTCTGGGTGGCAGCGGCTCTCTGCGCCTTCGCTGAGCCGGAGACCAACACTTCATCCACTGATGCTGCCGCCTCCATCCCGGATGATGTGAACGCTGTGCCGGTGGACGAGGAGGAAGATGTGGTGGAAACCGTGAAATTGGGCGGTGAGGATCGGGTGCCGGCCCAGGAGCAAGGCGTGCAACAGGACGACGCGGACAACACCATCATTGACCCTACTTCCCCTCTGCGCGTGGAAGGATTGCCGGAAGAAATCCCCACCCACACTCCCGGTGAAGGCGTACCACTTGATACAACAAACGATCCTTCCATCCACGACCCCTCCCGAGTTGCCTACGCCAACACGCGTAAAAACGCTCGCACCATGTCGCTTACCATTCCCGCACCACGCGGCATGATTACCGACCGCGACGGACGTATCTACGCCTGTTCTGAGGTTGCGTTCCAACCTGCCATCGATTACCGTACGGTGAAGGATGTGAGCGAGGAAGAAATTGTGCAAATCGGGCGCCGCGTCATGTCTGCCTTTGAGGCGGCTGGTTTCAAAGTTAGCGAAAAGACAGATGCTCAGCTTCTCAGCCACTATAAAGATCGTCGTTGGCTACCTCTTCCGGTCGGCCCTGCCGTACGCCAGAGCCAGCTGAGCAAAAAAGCTCAGGAGAAAGCTCAAAAGGTGCAGAATGGTATGCTCGTGAGCCTGTACCTGCGCCTCTATCCGGCCAAAGAAAGCGCATGCCATATCCTTGGCTACACCGGCTCTCCTGCCAAACTCCCCACCGGTCCCATCAACCACAACGACCCTATTTTTGAACGCCGTGAGGGCCGTTTCGGTCTGGAAAAGCAGTTCAACAAGCAACTCACCGGTCGCCCCGGCATCTGGCGTCTCATGTTTGATGAGCAGGGCAACAAAATTCTCGATGAATTGCAGGTTAAACCCTGTCCGGGTCACACCATCGTCACCACGCTGAATATGGAATGGCAACGCGTGGCGGAAAATGTGCTGCGCGAGAATACGATTGGTCGCGGCGCCTTTGTCCTGGTCGATGTACACACGGGCGAAGTGCTTGTCCTCGCCTCTGTGCCGAACTACGACCCCAATGCGTTCATCCCCTCCATCTCGCAGAAAGACTACGATGCCCTGCGCTCTGACAAGAGCACGCCGCTCGTCTCCCGAGCTTTTGCGGGTGTATATCCCCCCGCCTCCACGTTCAAAACCATCACAATTGCCGCTGCACTACGCTATCGCGTCATCAACGAAAACACCGTCATCGACTGCCCCCAAAGCATCATGATTGGCAACCACCGTTTCCGCAACCACAGCGGCTTCTCCGGCAGCATCAACTGCGTCACGGCCATCGTGCTGTCCAACAACCCCTTCATGTACCAAGTCGCCGCCACACGCGACCCGCGCATTGGTGCAGCCCGCCTCTGCGAGACCGCTCGCCGCTTCGGCTACGGTTCTGTCACCGGCTTGCCTCTCGCCGATAAGGCGGGTAACGTGCCGGATGACGCTTGGATGTACCGCAACTACGGGCGTGGTTTTATGGCGGGCGATGCAGCGAATATGGCCATCGGGCAGGGCGCGTTGCTCGCCACCCCGCTGCAAGTGGCACACGCCATCTCTGCCATTGCCAATGGTCGTTATCTCCCCAAGCTTCAACTCATCCGCCAGGTGCTTGACCCGGAGGGCAACGTGGTCTATCAATTCACTCCAACGGTGCAGAACAACATGGGCGATATGTCCCCTGCCCTCGCCGTCGTACGCAAAGGTATGCGTGCTGTGGTGGATGGCGGTACCGGCCACCGAGCTGCCCTGGGCTGGATTTCCAATGCCGGTAAGACCGGTACGGCCCAATGGGGGCGCCCTTCCGACGACTGCCGTCTCGCATGGTTTGCGGGCTTTCTGCCTGCGGATAATCCTCGCTTCGCGTACGCTGCTCTTTACGAGGGTCGTCCCCACCAAAAAATATCCGGTGGACATGTCGCTGCGGCCATTGTTCGCAGTTTCTTCAACACCGTGCGCCCCGGCATAGAGGCCGCCATCAAAAACGCGGCTCCCCGCCCCGTCGTCGCAGACGGTCAAGAAGCCTTTGCGGATGACGTGGCCGTGGATCCCGAGGATGAATCCCCCTCCACCGAACGCGTCTCCCACGAAGAGCAAGAACGCGCCAAACGCGAGGAAGCTACGAAAAAACGCCGCAGTCAATCCGGTTGGGACGATGGACGCTCAAGACATTGAGCCAATCCCCAAGGCAACTAACATGTACTCTTATATAGGGAGACGAGCTGACCTTGTGAAACGGCTCAGCTTTGCCCCTATTCCAAAAACGACATACTTTTCTTATGAAATTTCTCCTCAATTTGTCAAATTTCTTATATTATTTCTGCATTTTCTTATGTTATTTGAACAAATCTTATAAAATTTGATGAATTTTTTATAATATTTTAGCAAAACTTTACTTATTTCTTATGTTTTCTCTTTACTTTTTGTCAATTTCTTATAGAAACAGGACCCATATCCTGCCGCGTTCCGCGCACGCGTGCTGAAATCTTGGCCTACCTAGGCATCTCCTCAGCACAGTACGCCCTTCAGCGCTACCTCGAGCCACTCGTTCGCTCCGGCGTCATCCGCATGACCCTTCCCGACAAACCACGCAGCCGCCACCAGCAGTTCATCGCCGCCGACAGACCGCTGGAGTAGGACAATCCGCTCACGTTCCCGAAAAGCCTCCCGGGCAGATTCTTGCTATCAGGGGTAAATCGTTTGAAGCAATCGGAAACTTGGGATCTCATAGATACGGACCATGGTGCGACCCTTTTCCAAGACGGTCACGGTGAGTCTGTTGCCGCTCAACACAGGCTGCCCTACAATTTCACCATCACTCCATGCAACCTGCGCAGCGCCCAGCCAGCGTCCGGTTGCCGGATCACACAGTACAACAGTCTTCTTATCTCGCACGACAGCGATCATCTCCTGCGTCGCATACGGGACTGCCGCTACCTCCGCCGGCGGAGGCGTACACATGGTTGCAAACAGACTTACTATGGGTATAAGCATGGTATTATGGGGTTGTTGTTAAATCATACTGAGAAGTCCTCCGGTGTCAAGCTTCCTCTCTGCGTCAAAAGAGCAAGTATTGCACCGACATGCAGGAGGAAGGATGAAATGATGCAGCCGGGAAAATGAGAGGCGGCGGAGATGAATCTCTTCCCCCCGCCGCCTTTGAGATGAGTTTCCTCAATCAAACTGCTCAGCGAATAAACTCGATGACATCGGCAGTAATCGTCGTCTTAGGACGTGAGAAAATGAGGTAATTTTTCCCCCCGACCTCTTCGCGAATATTAATCAGAGCTGTCGGACGGTTCCGCAGGTCCCCGCAATTCTTGTACAGTTTTTCTATAGCCCGTGCCTTGGTGGCGTCTTTTATCGTAATGCCGCCTTCCGGAGACAGCTTAGCGAATTTCCCCAAATCCGAGAGACTCGTGGGAATGCTCGTTGGTATCGCACTCAAAATATGAAAACCGGTGCTTTCTCCTTTGACTTGCGTGGCAATGACCCGATAGTTCGCTTGTTCAAGTCGTACATCGGTCCTCGCGATATTTTCATCTTCCATTTTGTGGAAAACGCAGCTGCTCAGCATCAGAGCTGCCGAGAGAGCTGAAATCAGGATTGTATTTTTCATGGTGTATGTATTTTGTTGGGTTTGATTTGTGTTTGAATTATCCTCCGGCACCTCACCGGAAGATAAAGATTTCGTTGGGTTGGCTTCATCAAGAATGATTAATCCTCAGCATCGAACGGATTGTCTGTGATACCTTTTTTCGTAAGTTCATCCTCAACGGGAGTGGAGCGATCAAAATGCAGGTCAACGTCTCCCCTCGCTTTCGAAGCAAATTGGTTATCTGTAAAGACGAGTCTACCGCCAATCACCGCCGCTGGCGGAAGGAAGTAGTAAACCACAAAGGAATATTCCTCATCAGGGTTCATGAAAATAAAGGGGCCCTTGGGTTTGACGCCTTTGTAGTATAGATCTTTCCCTTCGTACATTTTCTCATCCGCAGAACAGAATTGCGGGAGTTTCATATCGATTTTCTTCGAGCCACGATTCGCGAATTTTCCGCGCACAAAGAGGACAAGCTGCCCGCCTTGAGGTGATGAGAGCGTCTTTTCTCCTCCCATGGCATCCGGAAGGACCAATGCCGAACAAAGGGACGCCTCAAGTACCGTGCACTGCACATGACTCACCTCCGTTGTCCCCAGTGCCTGTTCCTGCACAGCGGCTTCTTTGGAGGCATCGATCGCATCCCCCAACGATGCAGCCTGCAACGGAAGAATGCCCAATATCGCGAATAATATATAAGGTTTCATCGTGGTGTGTTGGTATTAGATTGTTTCCATCAGTGGTTTAACAACCTTTCCTATTTCATCAATGAGTGCTTCCATCTTTTTACTATCCTTTGACTTTTCCCACCTCATGGCGTATCCAATCGACAAACCCAGAATTTGCCCTGTCGCTTCCTCTCTTCTTTTCTTGAGCGCTCCATTGGGAAGTTTCTTATCCCCAATAGCTGTTTTTATTTCTTGGGCCTCTTTTTGCATACCTTTCACTTTTTTAATCATGTCATCAACATTTTCCGGAGTTGCCTTGGTCATGATCTCGTTCATTTCCTCAAATATTTCCACAAGTCTTTCCTGTGGGTCTTTCTGCGTGCATGCAGTGAGGACGATAGGTGTTGCTGAAAACAGCAACGCGGTGGTGATTATGTTGTTATTCATTGCTTTTTATTGTTTTGTTTAGATTACCCAACGATATTTCACTGGGAGACAAAAATTTTATTGGAGATGATCTAATCTTCTTAACTTTTAATCTTCAGCATCGAACGGATTTTCTGTGATACCCTTTTTTGTAAGTTCATCTTCCACGGTGGTTGAGCGATCAAAATGCAGATCAACCTCCCCACGCTCCTCCGAATCAAACTCATCGTCGGCAAAGACAAGCTTTCCGCCGATTATCGCTGCCGATGGAAGGAAGTAATAAGCAACAAAGGTGTACTCCTGATCCGGGTTTAGGGAAATACCAAGATCCTGGGCTTCTACACCCTTAATGTAAAGATCTTCCCCTTCATACATCTTTCCTTGAGCAGAGCAGAATTGCGGGAGTTCCATGTCGATTTTCTTTGCTCCTTTATTCAAGAACCTTCCACGCACAAAGAGAACAAGCTGCCCTTTTTGCGGAGAGGATATGGTGTGTTTTTCCATAGCATCCGGCAGGACTAACGCTGAACAGAGGGATGCCTCCAGCACTGTGCATTGCACATGACTCACCTCCGTTGTTCCAATCGCCTGCTCTTGCACGGTGGCTTCTTTCGATTCATCAATCGCATCCCCCAAAGATGCAGCCTGAAGCGGGAGGATACTCAATATTGCGAATAATAGACAAGTTTTCATTGTACGTTTTTTCTTCTTTATCGTAGTTCTGTGAATTTTTAATTATTGCCTTAATGCTTCTTATGGAACACTATTTGAACTTCTAACTTAACAATCATCATCATTTAGTTTGAGAAGGTTAGAAAACTCTTGTATATCGCAAATCCATCTGCCTCGAGCAAAACGATACAATGATTTCCCATCTATCTTATAGACATCTCCATGTCGATAATCTAAAAGGAACTCCGCTTTTTCCTCCTTGCTAGAATCCAGAAACTTCGTTATATCATTTCCATTGAACCGCCACATATAAGTGTTCCTTTCAATGACGCAGTAGCACAACCAATAACCCGTTTTCTTTATAGCGCAGTATTTTTTCTTACCTATACTCATTCTGCAAAAATGGGGAAACATGTAGTGTTGGACAAAAGCTGTTGAAAGATTTTTTCCCCTATTTTTCGAAGGTCTCTCTGAACAAATAATCGTGTCGAGTTCATCATCATCTATGCTGTCTGAATTATTTCCGCTACCCCTTACATATAATTTATTCATATTCAACTCCATTCTACCAATAAGAAGAGTCCAGGCTTCCACATAATTGTTGTTGTACACGGGGATACCCTGGAAAATCACGCCATAGCTCATCAGGAGATTACGCAATTCTTTCATTTTCTTTTCTTCTTCTGTATCGTCCACTTTATAAAAAACGTACGCGTAAGCTCTTGGATCAGACTTACTATATTCTCCTTTAGCGCACAATTCTTGGTAGCGCAATTCTAAGGCCCGCCAAATTACTAATTCTTCCGGTCGCAGGTCTATCCCGCAAATGTGTATTTCAGACTTTATGAACAAATCGAGCCATGTTTTTCCTTCTCCCGACTCCTTCAAAGCACTTGCCGCATAAGCATAGCTATCGGGGGACATCACTAGCGGACTTTCTCCCGAAACCCTGCCATGGATATGAATCACATCCTCCCTCTTCTTGTTTTCAGGAAATTCCGTCAATTTCGCGTATTCCTCCAATTGAGCTCCTTCCCACCCCTCCCATACTTCTTGACTTTTTTTAATATCTCCTTTTTTTACCTTAAAACCTGAACAAAAGGCGCGCTCAAGCGCATGGTCATAGTTAGTTGTCAAATAATGATCGAAATTCATCTTCGTCAACATCCTATGAATAGCCGTAGGCAACAGTTCACTCACGCCGACCAACCAATCTTGGAAAGAGTTATCCAAAGCTTTCTCTTTTCCAAGCTTTTCCAACATTTTTCTAACATTGCAAATCTCCTGTATACGTTGTGGAAAACTTTTTGCAACATTATCTATGGGGACATAATCGGGGCAGCTTTTCTCCAGAGTATGCATCAGCCTATCCCATGCTACTCTTCCATTCTGTCGCTCCGCCAAGTTCGGACTATTCCCAACAAGGAGCAGACGTTCGATACTCTTCTGAGCAGGTTGGTTCTCCTTTTCACATGTTGCTTTGCTGCAATTGCCACATGGTGCTTGTTTTGGATTATTATTTTTCATAGCCATTTTCGTATTTATGTATGCGGTTAGCAATTAGTATCAAATTTTGTAATAAAAGCATGTTCAATGTTTTTTCTCAAAGGATAAATCCATATCCATTCTCCGAAGCCACAGAGCTTGGGTTCTGCTCGCCATTGGTCTGTTCGGCAACCTTGCGCGCCACGTAATTTTCAACTCCTCAACGTTGAGTTCACCCTTCTTACTAGTATCCGCATTTCGAAAATTCTTCTAGTTCCCTTGGTGCTCACCCGTCTTTATCTTAAACGTATGGACTCTGAGGAGATAACTTGTTATATTGTTTTTTCATTTCCATCAAAAAGCTATACCTGTGACAGTCAATGAATACACTTTCAATGAATAGCATGATAAGAGCAGCTCTAACGCTCCAAACCATCGTGGAAGACATTGGTTCATTTGCTTTTAGCCAATGAGAATAGCAAGCAGGTGCTAAATATCCAAGCAAAACAGCAACCTTGCATACAGTGAATGAAATCAGACCAGACAGCTATTCTCCCCGCTATGCTCCTTAAAAAGGGAAAAGGCATTTTACCCTTTTGTTGATTGTGACATTGTGAATTCGGATTGAGACTCTTATTTGAAAGGCACGCCGTTGCCGTCCTTGTCCACGATCAGGATTTCGATGAAACTCCACAGCCCGCTAATGACAGCAAGGTAGCCGATAGAAAGCACGCTGATTAGAAGCTGAGTGATGCCGCAGCCGGAACGCTTGGCATAGAAATTGTGGATGCCCAAGCAACCGAGGAACAGCCCCAGAAGGACGTAAGTGATTCGGCTCTTCGGGGGATAGGGATAAGAGAAGGTGGTCTGCATAGGCTGAACGGGAGCCTGAGTGGCAGTGTTAACAACTGCCACTGAGGGCTGAGCATGAGCAGCTTGAACAGGAGCTCCGACCGGAGCCTGCTGGGGTGCAGGAGCAGCAGCAGGCGTTACATTCACGGCAGGAACCGGGGCACCACAGGCCGGGCAGTTAGCCGCACCGGGCTGTACTTCATTATTGCAGTATTCGCATTTCATATTGGTTTGGGGTTGGAATGAAGAGATGAGAAAGCATCAGAGTACGCCCAGCCGTTCTCTCTTGGTCAGATGGTTTTCGATTTTTTGAAGCAGGGCGGGAAGTTTCTCCTGCAAATCCTCAGAGGAGGGAGTATTTGCTGTAAGTTCCTCCAATTTATGGATGAGTTCATCGAGATCCGCGTCGCATTTGCTGTCGACCACGCCGGCGGCATAGCGTAATTTTTCAGAGAAAAGATGAATCTTGGAAATGTGCGGTCTAAGTTCCGGCTGCTGGCGCATTTTCAGGGAATTGCAGATTTCGCTGAGAGTTTCGGCTCTATGAAAGGCTATCTTCTTATCAGCTTTGTGTTCAGCCGCAAATTTGGCGCTTTTCTTCCATGCTGAGCGCATGACGAAGCCCCCGATGCAGGCTAACAGAATGCCCAACAGGTGCAGGATGAATAGAGTCGAATAGGAGCTCAGCAGCTGCGAGATGAAGATGGCCAGGAAGCAGAATGCCACATATCCGCTCAGGGGATACATGACAGCCGGATTCTTGCGGTTCTCGTCCTTGACAAATGTAGAAAGCATGACAAGCCCGCCAAAGAGTATCAACACCGCAAGGGTGAAGATGACCACGGAGGCCCAGACCAGCGCAAATGCCGGCCACGCCGGAATCAGCAGACAAGCTGATATCCAAGTAAGAGCCAGCATAATGCCGGCAAGTATGAGAATATAAATCATAATCTGTTAAATGATAAATGGTGTCGCTCCGTGTCACAGGGGGGAACCGCAGCCGCAGCAAAAGCGCGCTGTTGCGGCATTTTGTGCGCCGCAGGAGGTGCAGAACTTGTTCTGTGCCGGAGTGGGCGAGGAGATTGCTTGTAAATCTGTACCACAGGAGGCGCAGAAACGCGCATTGGTGGTATTCTGCGCATGGCAGCTCGGGCACGTCTTGCCATTGGTGGACATTATGCCGACAGTTTGCTGCATGGAACCGCTCATACCTTGCCCCATGCCAACACCCATGGCCACGCCCATTCCTGCGCCAATAGCGGCAGATTGCATATTACCCGCCCCCTCGTTGGATGCTGCACTTTGCAGCACATCAAACGAGCGTTTCTGCTGGTAATTGAATCCGAGAATTTCCATTTCCGCGCGTTCGGCCAGAGCACGTCGCAGGCGAGCTACCGCCGGGTTTGTTTCATCAGTCGAGATGGAGTTGACGGCAAAGTGTGTAATGGTGACACCGAATTCTGAAAGGCGTTCCACCAGTCGGACCTCAATGGCTTCTGCAATCTGCCCGGTATAAGGTGCCAGTTTGAGAAGGGAAGTGTTATTCTCCTGAATATATTTGGCAATATGAACCTTGACTTCCTGAACCAAGGTGCCCTTAAAATGCGCCGAAATCGTCTTTTCAGTAAAGGCCGGCAGGGTTCCGATTAATTTGTTGAGGAACAGTTCGCTGTTGGTAACGCTTAATCCAAAGGCGCCGAATGCCCGCACGGGCATCATGACTCGGTACTCAGGATCTTCAAGCTGAATAGGGTCAACTGTTCCCCATTTGATATCCAGCGAAAAGGACTTGCGGATAAACCAGACCTCGGCCGTGAACGGAGAACGAGAGAACGGCAGGTTCAGAAGTTTAGCAAATACCGGATAGTTCTGAGTGTCCAAGGTGTGCTTGCCGGGTCCAAAGGGACCCACCACTTTTCCTTCTTTGACCAGAAATGCTTCCTGCCCGGTAGAAACAATCAGCTGAGTCCACGTGGAAAGATTATCCGACGGGTACTTCCAAGCCAGAACGCCCGGCATAGCATCCCACTTTACTACATCTATTATTGCCATGTTGTATAGGTTCCTTTTATGTCAACAGAAGAGCCGAAG
>CANPYO010000029.1 GCA_947588645.1 uncultured Akkermansia sp.
TGCATCAAGTTCACAAACTTGAGACTGTGGATACGTGAGGAAATTTCCGGAGAATAAAGGCGGTGGTGGGCGTCCCGGAGCTGCTGAGCCGCCGCCAAATCGTTGCTTTTCCTGGCCTTTTCGCCGAAATCCATGATCTGGAAGCCAAGAGTCATGCGCACTTCCTGCTCATTGACGGTGGGCTTTTTTGTGAGGCGCGTATTCACGGAGTCCTGGATTTGACGCACAAGTTCGGGACTCACTGCGCCACCGGCGCCAATGGCATCCTGCACAATCGCACTCACCTCGACCTTGTCATAACGATCCGGGCGCAGGAAGGTAAGGGACTGGTTGGAAATGCCGAGCAAAGCTATGGCAATGACGAGCGTGGACGTGGTCCAAATCGGAATCGGCTCCAAGATCCACATCAATGCGGCAAAGAGGAAGAGCGCCACTACGCGAGCCTGAATCGGATTGATCGGTGCGCCAAGAGCTTCAAAGGGAACAAACAACATTGACAAACTGATGATGAGCACAATGGCTATCTTGAGGAGACTTTTTTGATTTGTAGTCATAGTATCGGTAGCAGTTAAACAGACGAAGAAGAAGCAACCCGTCCACCCGTTTCTTTGCATGACGGGGGCGCGAGACGCTTCGCATCTTGCCCGCGCAAAGGCTACTACATTTCATTCGCTTTTGCAAGTTTTACTTGCATGCGTGTGGACATTTTCCGCACGTGTGCGCGCTAAATTAAATCACAGAGCAATTTCGCGAGCACAGTCATAAGAATAAGCGCAGCCGGATAAGCTGTTGAATAAGCGATGACCGGTTCTTGACAATCCGTTTTTGCGGTGATGGCTCCGAGAGCCGGAGTAGATGTCATGCTTCCACAAATGCCGCCCAGTGTTTCGGAAAGGCTCATGCGCAGCACAGAACGTGCCACGACGTAGGAAACAACCATGGGAACAAGCGTGACGGCGCACCCCACCAAAAACATGGAGAGACCGTTGGCGCGCAAAGTTTCTACCAGCGCAGCTCCGCCTTTTACCCCGGCTCCGGCCAAGAAAAGCACCAAACCGAGTTCCATGAGCAGTACGCGCGTAGGGCGTGGAATATAGCCGACAAAAGGCCCAAGCTTTCCGAAATGTCCGAGAATAAGAGCTACCACAAGAGGGCCTCCCGCTGTACCCAGCGAAAAGGAACCTCCACCAAAACTGAACTGCATTTTCCCGAGCAGCACACCCAGCATGAGCCCACCCACCAAAGAGAGGATATCAGCTGCATTAAGCGCCGTGCTGCGGTGTCCGCACTCACGACGGAAGGATTCGATGGCCTCCGGTGAGCCCACCACACGCAACACATCGTTGCGTTGGACTTCGGTATCAGCCGTGGGGATGAATGTGAGCCCCAACCGAGTAATGCGCGAAATGACGATACCGTATTGGCCAAGCGTGTCAAGCTCGCGGAGCGATTTGTTGCAAATGGCTCGAGAAAGCACAATGAGTTCGGCTCGCTCATCGGTGTATATGCGGGGACGTCCCTTGGTGGAACGCACGTGACCAAAACAGGGAATCTCGCGCTCCAAATCATCGCGTTCGCCCACGAGAAGCACTTCTCCATTTTCCGTAAAGCTGTCATCTCTCTGCAGAGGCATGAGCGCCCCATCACGTGCAATGCGAGTAATGCGGCAATGCAAATTTTTCTCCGCGCAAAAGGAACCTATGGGACGACCGATAAGTTCCGGGTTGGTCACCTGTACCACACGGGAAATGATGGTGTGCTTATCCTCAACTTCAAAGCTCTTCCCGGAGTTGTCATCCAAATTCTGACGCAGAAAGCGTGGCAAAAGCTGCACAAAAAGCACGACACCGACAACGCCAAACGGATACGCCACGGCATATCCGATATTCACAGCCGAGGCCTGGCTCCCCTGCGATTCGATGGCTGCAGCGAGTGCGGGTGTACTCGTACACGCACCGGCAAAAAGTCCGGCCACGGTACCAGCGTCCATGCCAAGCATACTCCCCAGCACCCACGCAGCTAACCATGCCACGCTCACCACTAGCAGAGAGAGAATAATGAGGTACTTTCCCCGGCTCTTTAGCGAATCAAAGAAACGGTTGCCCACACCCAATCCCACGCAATACACGAAAATGGCTGTACCGACATCCGCTATCCCATCCGGCACATGCAAGCCGAAATGGCCGGCGACCAATGCCGCAAACAACACACCCGAGCTACCGAAGCTTATTCCCTTAATGCTCAAATTTCCAAACGCTAAACCAGCGAATAATACCACGAAGAGAACAAACGTAGGCGACCCGAAAATTTCCATGCGAGCGAGTGTATCACATTCACGTCTTTTTTTCAAGATTTTCTTTAATTCTCCGCGTACGAAATCACGCGTGTCCCAATAAATTTTTTCAGACACAATTCAATCCATCCCCATGCATTTCACAGACAATGAAAGCAAGGTCAACATCACGGCAACCCATTGACGATTTCCTTCCATCACCGCACTATCATTCCAAGAATTCTGCACCGTCATCTCTTCGCATCCCCGCGCGCAGAGCGCGAATTTCCCGAGATCGTAGATGGTAACCGCATTTTCTAATGCCTACCCTGCCTGCTCCCCCAGGGCAAACGCATTTGAGAGAAGTTAATCGACAGAGAAAATGCTCTTATGGGCTGATATCAATGTCTATACATATCAAAAATCGTGACAACCAGTGGTCATCATCATGATGGCTCTAAAGGGATCTCAGCACACATTAATGATTCGAAAAAAATCTGCGCAACGCGCACATTATTAATAGATCGTACATCGTACATCGTAAATCGTACGTGGCAAACGCATTTTCTAATGCGTTTGCCCTGCCTACTCCCCCGCTCCGGCGAGCGCATTTCCTGCGCCACAGTCGTACTCATCATTTTTTTTGTGATAAGTGACTTTTCCGCTTGCAAAGCAGTAAAAATTGTGCAATATAAGAGGAACCCACAACCATGGGTGGCAATTATCTACTGCTATGAGCACCCCCCCTGTCCCTCCTCCCCCTTTCCCTCCTTCAATGCCTAAACCGCCCGTGCCTCCGGTTGCTCCGGGGGTGCCGGGTGTTCCACCTGTCCCACCACCTTCGGCGCCTGTGCCGCCATCTGCTACACCGGCTACCACGATCCCTCTGGCGAGGCCGGGTGTACCTGTGCCGCCCCCCTCTTCACCCGTTCCCCCTTCGGGCTCTCCTGTGGCTCCTCAGGCAACGACCATACCGCTGGCGAGACCTGGCGTGCCGGGGGTTCCCCCCTCTCCTGTGCCGCGCCCGGTTCAGCCGACTGGTTCAGCAGCCACCATTCCTCTGGCGAGACCGGGAGCGGGAGTGCCCATTCCGCCTTCTCGCCTCCGTCCTGCCGGTGTACCGGCATCTGCACCTCTCCGGCCTGTCACGCCTTCGGCTCGTGCAGGCACGCCCACCGTTTCCATGCCGACCGCTACGGTACCGGTTGGAAGACCTGTCTCTCCGGCGGCAGCACCGGCTCAACAAACACCGGAAGCGGATGGCGCCAAACCCGCCGGCTTTACTATGCCGACAGGGCTTTCCCGGCAAACGGCCTCCAATAGGGGAGAGGAAGAAGAGGAAGAGGAAAAAGGACTACAGCCGGTGCACCTCGGCATTTCGATAGCGTCCTTGCTCGCAGCCCTGCTCTTCTGCTATAGTGCGTATAGCGCGGATCGTATACCAAACCGTGTGTCTGACTATCTCTTTGGTCAACCTGCCGCTGCAGACAGCTCCGGGGGCGGCGAAGTATCCTCCACTGATGCAGGGGATACTTCCGAAGACAATTCCGGCAGTGAGGAGGATGAATCCTCCTCAGACGAGGAGGGAGAGGAGGAAGAAGAGGAGGAGTAAACACTTACTCAACGTTGATTCACCCTGGTTCGTCACAAGAAGGTGATGTTGGTTCAACTCACAGAAGACAACTTTGAGGCCGAGGTTCTCCGTTCCAACAAACCGGTGATGGTGGATTATTGGTCCCAGCAATGTGGCCAGTGCAAGATGATTTCTCGTATCGTAGAACAAATTGCAGAAGAGATGGCCGGCGTTGCCAAAGTTGGTATGTTTGATGTTGGATCTAACATCAATTTTGCCGTGCGCCAAAAAATTTCATCTCTTCCCACTCTCCAGTTCTATAAAGAGGGGAAGTTGGTAAGCACCATCACCGGTGCTACGTCCAAAGACAATATTTTGGCTCACTTTAACCCAATATTATCCTGAATTATTATTAAAAATATGGCACTTCAAATTACAGAGAACAACTTCGAGACCGAGGTCATTCAATCCGATAAGCCTGTAATGGTGGATTTCTGGGCCACTTGGTGCGGACCGTGCAAAATGATCTCACCCATTGTAGACCAAATAGCCACGGAAATGGCGGGCATCGCTAAGATCGGCAAAGTGGATGTGGACGGTAACGCCGGTTTGGCCAATCGCTTCAATATCCGCTCCATTCCCACACTGCTTTTCTTTAAAAATGGTCAACTGGTGGATACGATAACCGGGGCCACTTCCAAAGACAACATTTTGGCGCACCTCAAGGCGCTCCTCTAAATAGCGAGAACCAGAGATTCCTCCGGAGCCGCCCCTGCAATATGGGGCGGCTTTTCTCGCGCCGGGAGAATAGAGACGGGGCAGGAAAACCACTCCCCATGCACATTTGTCCCAGAAGAACGCGTTTTATATTTGTATATAAATAGGCAGGAGTTCTGTTCTGCGCCTCTCTGCGCCGCAAGCCTTCACCTAAGCGTGTGGCGGAAGCTGTCTGTCGGTTTGAGAGCGGCGATAAATTCCGTAAGCAAATCCACCGTTGCAAGGACATCCCCCAGATCCGCCGTTTCAATAGGACTGTGCATATAGCGCAGAGGCAGAGAGAGATTTGTGGCGGGCACACCGCCGCGTGAACGAAAGATGGAGTCGGTGTTAGTTCCGGTAGTACGACCGGAAGTCTCGCGTTGCAGGGGCAGCTTTTTCTGAGCAGCAATCTTCTCCAGCCTATCATTGATGGTGGGATGACACGCAGGCCCGATGCATAGACAAGGACCGAGTCCAAGCTTCACCTCGCCATATCGAGCAGCAGATAGCCCCGGTGTGTCCGTAGCATGTGTCACATCCAAGCAAATCGCAGCATCTGGGTTAATGCGGTAAGTCACCATTTCGGCACCGATACATCCCACTTCTTCCTGCACGCTATTGGCGAAAACAATATTCCACGCAGGGGCAATTTTGCGCTCGTGCAGTTTGCGAGCTGTCTCCGCTGTAATAAAGCCACACAGGCGATCATCCAACGCGCGACAGACAAGACGCTTGTTCATCATGAGAGGACCATCTACGTACACGGCCCGGTCTCCAACGCGCAACCCCAACTCCTCCACCTCTTGTCGGTTTGAGCAACCCAGATCCACATAAAGTTCCCATAGTTTGGGAGCCTTATCCTGGTCGTCGCGAATGTGAATAGCCGTGTTGCCAATAACGCCGATGACCTCTCCTTTCGCCCCAAAAAAGCGTAGGCGTCGTCCGCGGGCAATTGCCACATCTGAGCCGCCGAGACGCTCCACATAAGCAAAGCCATCATCAGTGATGTATCGGATGGAAAAACCTATTTCGTCCGCGTGGGCATCCAACATGAGCGTTGGAGCGTTTTTACGCTTGCTACGAAGGATTGCCCACGTCGACCCGTAGGAATCACACTCTTGCGTATCGGTGTAGGGCGCAATGTAGTTGGCCCATATTCTCTGTCCGCGCATCTCCATGCCCGTGGGGGATGGGGTCTCGAGCAGCGTGTGTAAAAACTCAATTGATGTATCTTTCATAGTCGTGTCGTGTATGGGAAAGATTAGACATTGCGGTAAGCGATATCACCACGGCGTTGGCTTCCGGGGAAATTCACTTTTGCAGCCTCTGTATGGGCTGTTTTGCGGGCTTGCTCCAGCGTATCTCCGGTGGCGGTTATGGCCAGCACGCGCCCGCCGGCTGTCTTCCAGCCACCATCGGCGCAACGTGTACCGCAGTGAAATACGCGCGCCTTGCAATCCTCAAGCCCGGTGATTGTATCCCCACTATGGGAAGAAGCGGGATACCCCGCAGATGCGAGAATGCAACACACGCTCCATCCCTCGCTGAAGCTGATGAGCTCAGGCTTGAAGTTTCCCTGGGCCCCAGCCATACAGAATCCCGCCAGGTCTCCCTGCAGCAAAGGCATGACGGCCTCGCATTCCGGGTCGCCAAAGCGGCAGTTATATTCGATAACTTTTGGACCGTCTGGTGTGAGCATTAGTCCAAAATACAAAAAGCCGCGGTAGGGCAAACCATCCTCCTGTAATCCCGCCACAGTAGGCGCCACAATAGTTCTTTCGATGGCGTTCAACGTCTCGTCATCTGCCAATTGGCGAGAAGCTACCGCGCCCATACCTCCCGTGTTTGGTCCCTCATCGCCTTCTTTCAGGCGCTTGTAATCTCTCGCCGGGCACAACACCAGATACTGATCATCGCACACGGCCGCAAAAATTGAGATCTCCGGTCCTGTCAAATATTCCTCCACCAGCAAGCGTCCTTCACCGAATCGTTGCTGCTCAAAAACCTCGGTCAAGAAAGCCTCAGCGCTCGCTTCATCCTGGCACACTGCCACTCCCTTGCCGGCAGCCAGTCCATCAAACTTGAGCACGATCGGGTAGCAACCGTCAATAGCCTCGCGAGCCTCCTGCGCATTCGCCACGGCTTGAGCTTTGCCGGTGGGAATCCCATGCCTCATCAAGAACTTCTTGGCAAATTCCTTGGAGGCCTCAAGTTGGGCGCTTTCTTTTGGCGGTCCCCAGCAGGGTATGCCTGCCCGCGTGCAGCAGTTTGCCAACCCTTCACCTTTCACCAAATAACTCTCCTCCCCTGCCACACAGAGGTCGATCCCCTCCCGAACCATGGCGTCTATCAGACTATCCAGTCCGTCTGCCACCAATGGGAGCGCCGTCCGGAATATGGCATCACTGCCGGGGAAAGAAAAAAGCTGCGGATGACCGGGCGAGGCTGCCAATGTTTCCACCAAAGCTTGCTCTCGCCCCCCTTTTCCAATGACGGCAATCTTCATAACGCGCTCATGGTACCAAACTGTCTCTAAATTGTCAATATGCGCATCAGGTATGACAGGGACAAGCTCGTTTGGTTTGAGTCGAAAAGTAGAGCTCTCTCCGGTCAGTTGATCACGTTTATTTCTGAATACGAACTTCTCGAATCGTTAATCGTAAATCATCAATGGGTATCCTACCAGGAATAGGTTGGCTGTGTCTGTTCATCACCACTTTCCCAAACAAAGAGCCGGCAGAGCCAAATGACACTGCCGACCCGAAAAGCTGAAAAAACAATCAGCGAGAGTAGAATTCCACAATGAGCTGCACATTCACGATGGGAGCGATCTCCTCCACCGTTGGGACTCGCAACACCTTGCCGGTGAGCTTGGTGGTGTCAGACTCAATCCACTCAGGTGTAAAGGCGTCTGTATTGAGCTCCACAAAACGGTTGGCAAGAGCCTGAGAGTGTACCTTGGCAGCCACACTCACAACATCCCCCGGCTTGCAGTGGTAAGAGGGGATGTTCACCTTGCGTCCATTTACGCACACGTGACCGTGGTTCACCATTTGGCGAGCTGCGGCGCGAGTATTGGCAAAGTTGAGGCGATACACCACATTGTCCAGGCGCTGCTCAAGCAGTTGAAGAAGGATATCACCGGTCACACCACGACGCCGAGAAGCCTCGTGATAGTAACGACGGAATTGACCTTCCAAAACACCGTACATGTAGCGCAATTTCTGCTTTTCGGCCAACATCGTGCCGTAGTCAGACTTCTTTTTGCGGCCTGCGCGCGCGCCATGCTGTCCCGGTGGGAAGGGGCGACGAGCAAATGCCTTACTAGTGCCGAAGAGATCCACGCCGTAACGGCGGCTGATCTTGGCGGTAGGTCCTGTATAACGTGCCATAAGATTGATTCTATGTTCAGGGTTATTAAACAGTCATTATGCGCGGCGAGCCTTCGGCGGGCGGCATCCATTGTGCGGAATCGGGGTAACATCCGAAATTGTGGTGATCTCCAAACCTATGGCTTGTACCGCACGCACAGCAGACTCGCGACCGGAGCCCGGTCCCTTCACGCGCACTTCCACTTCCTTGAGTCCGTGTCCCATAGCTTGACGGCAGGCATCTTGGCATACCACCTGACCGGCGTACGCTGTACTCTTACGGCTGCCCTTAAAGTTGAGCTTGCCGGCAGATGACCAGCCAATGACGTTGCCCTTCAAGTCGGTCACACTCACCACCGTGTTATTGAAAGAGGAAGATATGTGCACGATCCCCGTGGTCACATTCTTGCTACCCTTTGCCTTGAGAATTTTTACCTTATCCTCGTCATCAGCTAAGCCCAGCTCCGCGAAGATGTCGCGTCGCGGCTCCGGCCTGCGGGTTGAGCTCTCTTCTTGAGCAGCTTCGGGAGCCGGCTCAGCGGGCTGACTTGCAGCGGCTGGCGCACTTGCCTCTTCCTGCTCCTTCGTCTCTTCAATTTTTTCTTCAGCCATCGTCTTAAAGATAGGTTTTGGTGTTAGCTAATCAGGCTTTCTTGGCGCCCACTGTCTTCTTGCGACCCTTTCGAGTGCGAGCATTCGTGCGTGTGCGCTGCCCACGCACCGGCAAACCTTTGCGATGGCGAATGCCACGCAGGCAGTTGATGCTAGTGAGCCGCTTGAGCGCCATCTGTTTCTCGCGACGCAGGTCGCCCTCAATGAGGATATTATTACTGCTGATTGCTTGGACAATCTTTGTAAGCTGCGCATCCGTCAGCGTTCCCGTCCGTAAATCCGGGGAAACACCGGCCTGCTCCAGCACCTTCTTTGCCGTGGAGGGACCTATGCCGTAGATGTAGCACAGGGAAGCCTCCACGCGTTTCTCGTTGGGTATCTCTATACCGAAAAGTCGAGCCATACGTTCTTGTTGCTTGGGGTTCCTTGGGCAAGTCGCCCCGTTGCTCCCGGGACTCTGCCGCCCGCCCACTATACACTTTTCTTACTGCTTTGCAAGACCTTTTTGAAAATTTTTGTAACTTTGGATAAATTTGGGTTTTTGATGAGATGTCGGAAGAGGCTTCCCTGCAGCTATTCCATGAGTCGGTGAAAGCGCGGCAAAGCAGGTGCGCAGCGGCGAGTACGTACCACCACCGGTTGCGCGAAGGTGTGACGCGATGCCGCAGTACGAGCTATGCTCCGCATAAGAGCGCGCAATGTTCCCTCGTCGATCCCCCGCTTAAAGGCTACCTCTGCCGGACTTCGATTTTCATCCACCAGGGCGCGCAGTGCCAATTCCCGCAGGGAGGGATGCACGAGCTGGCTCCCCAGACCGACGCATGTACACAGTTGCGCGATTTCGCTTTCGTACAAATCACCGAAGGGTGCCAACTCACCCGCATCAATAAAACCTGATCCACCGCATAAAA
This sequence comes from uncultured Akkermansia sp., assembly GCA_947588645.1. Taxonomy (GTDB): domain Bacteria; phylum Verrucomicrobiota; class Verrucomicrobiia; order Verrucomicrobiales; family Akkermansiaceae; genus Akkermansia. The sequence goes on from CANPYO010000029.1 coordinate 9,499, forward strand.
TATCCTCCCGACTCGCACTGCTCAACAGGAGCAGCTCACGTTCCCACGCCCTCTCTTGCAGCTCGGCGCAACTCACGCGAACGGATTTGCCCTTCACCTCGCTCAACGAGTGTACTCCACGTATTCCGATCGCAGAGCATGCCGCAGAGCGCAGAAGTCGCGCGCGAGGACTTGTTTCCGCCACCGCCACCCCACGATACCCTCCCTGCTGCACCGCCTGCATTACAGCGAAACACACAGCCTTCCACAGCATTTGAGGGGTTCTCTGTGTCGGATCTTCTTCCTGAACTCCCGGATCCTCCATGTCCCACACCGTATGACCGTTCTGAAATGAAGGCAAAAGGCACCGCAGCGCCCCATCAGTCGCCACAAGGGAATGCCCTCCAAGCATGAGTCCATCAGTCCATGCTACTGCCTGCACCACAACCATCGCCACGCCGCGCAGGGACTGCTGCACGGCATGTTGAGCAAAATCACTGAATTGTTCCGCATGCCACGGTGTCATCGGCATGAGCACACATACATCTGCTGAACCGGGAGGGGGAAGCGATTGCTCGCCAATGCAAACCGCGATGCGTTTGCCGGACAAGCACACCGTGCGTTTCATCCGCCTCACGTTTCTCCCGCTTAGAAGGTAGGCTGATGGGAACTCTCGCCGCTCACCCGGTTCGCCGGCGTAGCTGGCCAACAGCATCGGCACGCTTAACTCATCTGCCAACGCTTGCAGAGCCGAACGTGCATGCAACATGAAGGAGCTGCGTGTGCTCAATCCACCGGGGAATGCTCCATCTAGTGCCTGCGCGGGTGCCAACAGCAGCTCTGCTCCGGCATCTGTGCAGGCGCGGGCACCCTGCACGACAGCCCGTAAGTTGGCGGAAAAATCCGCCACTGTCACCACTGGTTGCACGAGTCCTATTCGCATCACCTTACCCTTCTTTTACCGCGCCACGGGGACGATGTCCATAGTATAACACAACAAACGCCGAGCGACAAGTGCGCGCACAGAATATCTAAGGCAACCGCATTTGAAAATGAGCTTGCCATTTACGATTTACAATTTTGATAACGTGCACGTTGCGCATATTTATTCTGGATGACTGACACTCTCAAGAATGGGAGAGGAACTACTCTATTCGCTTTGCAAGAGTACTGCCATTGCTGTTTTGTGTTCAAAAATAAACGCCAATATATTGAAGCACGCAATGAGCACAGGTATGCTACGCACCCATATTCAGACAATGCCGAAACGCTTCCCTTCCGCTTCCCTCGCGCAGCGCGCAAGCCTTCCAAATCATAAATCATAAATAAGTTGCATCGAATTAAAGAATTTTATTGAGACAAATGTGGTTCATTGTCGGATGCCCGTTTTTAGACTCGCCCCGACAGCAAAAGTGTGGTAATATCGCGGCGAACTTATGAACACCCTGCAACGACTTTTTCCGATACTTGCGCTGACGGTGTCGCTACTGTGCTCCTGCCAACAGGAGCCCTACCCCATCTTTTTCCTGTCAGAGGCCGGCTCCACAGAAGGAACCACCGCCAAGTTCGTCCTCATGTACAACGGACGTCCCTACACACGCATGCCCATCGTCACCCACAAAAACATTCAGTCTTACCACTCCTTCATGAGCATGCAGGATGGCAGTTATGGCGTCGTCTTTACTCTAAAGCCGGAAATGATCAACCGACTTTACAATGCCACGGTCAACCGCGAGGGTATGCTCATTCTCCCCGTCGTAAATGGGCTGGCCTTCCAACCTGTGCGCATTGATCGTCCGATAACGGACGGCAAATTGGTGATATGGAATGGTCTGAATGGTTATGATCTGAAGCAAATTGCGCGTGACATTAAACCGGAAAACGAAGAAATGGAGAAAAAGCGTTTCATGAAAAAGAACCCGCGGCCATTGCCTAAATTGGATCCGACAAAAAAGAATGAGAAGAAGGATTACACCGGCCGGACAATTGGTGAAATCTTCTCGAGTGGAGCGCAATGAACAAGTTGTTCCAGGGAGTAGCTCTCATGCTGCTTGCGGGGATCGGTGCACTACGCGCTGCGCAGCAACCCTCCGTACCGCGTGAAAATCTCGTCTATCGCTTTCCAACCGCCAATCACAGCATCCTTCTTGGTCGCGGTGAGGATTTTTACATGTACTGTGACCGCAACTTCGAGGGACAAAAGAGTAAGCCATGGGAAGCCGGCGGGTACGGTATGGTGCGCAATCCGTTCCGAGCTTCGGACGGAAGTGTGATGTTTTCACGCATCCATGAAGGAGTGGATATTAAGCCCATGCAGCGCGATGCCGCCGGCGAGCCACTCGACCTTATCCATCCTATTGCACCCGGTGTGGTGGCCTACACAAACTCAATTCCTTCCTTGAGCAATTATGGTCGTTATGTGGTGGTGAGCCATTATGTACCCGAGGGCACCATCTATAGTCTTTACGCTCATATGGCACGAGTAGATTGCCAAGTCGGTCAGCGCGTGGGAACGGGAAATGTGCTCGGGTTAATGGGTCACAGCGGTGCAGGGATTAACCGAGAACGTTCTCATGTGCATCTGGAGCTGGCTCTCATGCTGCACTCTCATTACGACCGATTTTCTCCACCTTCTAACAAGCATGGCTTGTACAACGGACTGAACTTGGTCGGCATCGACCCTGTGCCCGTGCTGCGCGCCTGTGCACAGGGACAACCGCTCTCCATACGCCAACATTGGGCAAGCTTGAAGGAGCACTACCGCGTACGCGTGCCTTACCACGGGGAGCGGGTTGACCTGCTTCAACGTTACCCCTTCCTGCTACGATCTCCCATCAATTCGGGTACGAAGTCACTGGATATAGCATTCACGGCAGAGGGAGTTCCTCTGGCCTTTTATCCCTCAACCCAGTCAGTTCCAGCTCCCGCCGTTATCAGCTGTCTTCCCGTACCTGCGCTCCAGCAAAATGTTACCGTTAACCGAGTGAAGAACGGCAGTAAGGATGCTGCGCTAACTGTCTCTGGACTGCGCTACATTCAGCACATTTTTCAACAGAAAGTGACTGTCACGCCTCCCGCAACACCAGCAGCTCCTCCCTCTTCTTCTGCACGAAAGAAATAACCGGTCGATGATGAAAAGTTCCACCAAGCTCGCGCTTTTTCTGGTGTTGTGCACTGCGGTCGGGGCATCGAGGGCCGCTAACCCGGCAGAACAACTGCTTCGCGAGGGCAAACCCGCTGAAGCCTGGCAGCTCTTGCGCAACGGTGAACACGGAATGAGCAACGAAGAGTCCGCTTACTGGGAAGGGCGTACGCTTATTGAGCTAGGCAGGCTGGTTGAGGCGGCAGAACTCTTGAGACGCGTGCCCGCCGGACACCCTTTGTACCCATATTCAGCGCGGGGACTGCTCTACTGCGCAAAACACAGCCCGGAACTGAATTGTGCGACGATGACCGAACAGCTCACCCACTCGCAGGATGAGCACATACGCGCGCTAGCCACGGCAGCGCTGGCCGAACAACAATTATCCGATGCGAACGCCCCGGCCGATATCTCTGCGTACTCCGCTCTGCGGGAAATGGCGAAGCAAAATGAGAAGCTCCAGCCCATCGTGAAGCTGCTCGGTTTACCCTTGCGCCGTAAGATGAACGATTTCATCGGCGGCATCAATTACGCTCGTGAGCTGGAAAACGATACGACGCTGGACGCCACAGCCAAACAGCTCGCACGTCTGGAACTCGCAGAGCTGTACTACGCGAAGGAAAAGGCTGCTCCACCACAAGATGATCCAGTCGGCACAGATACAGATGATGAACATGATGCCACCGGCATGGGAGAAGAAACCCTGCTGCAGTTTATCACCGCCAACCCGGAATCTCCCTTGCTCTGGGCGGCATTTTGTCGCCTCCGCCACCATGAAAAAGAACAAGACAGCGCCTACATCCACAGCAAACTCAACGATTGGGCAGAAGACACCGCTCATGCGCGCCGTGCGGCTTGCGCTCTGATGTTACTCATGGATGAAGCGGCTACCCGCGGGGGTGACACCTCCGCTTTCGCCAACCGCGCTGCCTCAGACCTGCCCGGCGAGCCACTTACCCGCGTCATCTTACAAGAGCACGTACGCCGACTTATCCTGCGTGGGGATACAACCCAGGCCGATCTGTACACAAAAATGCTTGAATCCTTCCCGAAAGCATCCGCAGATGCCGGCACATATTTTCTCAGGGCTATGCTCTCCCAGGATGATCCCGCAAAGTCAGCGATCCTTTTTGCAAGCTGCGCCGAGATCGCACCGGATTACCTGCGTATTCCGGCCCTGACCAATGCTTTGATTTGCCACATGCGCGCCCATGATCTGGAAGCAGCACAGCAACTGATTCGTTCCACCAGCGACGCCCCGGCAAAGCGCGCGTTGTTGCTAGCCCACGCGCAGATGCTTCCGGAGGAACAAGCCGAGCAAGCCTCTGCCGAGTTACAGGAGGTCATGCGACTCCACCCCACGAAAACACAGAAGGTGCGCGCTATGCTCTGCACTCTTCGCCTTCATCCTCCGGCTGCTCCCCTGCTCCACCTTTGTAACACCCCTGAATGCTCCCCCGAGCAGCGCGCCACATGGTCCGATGATGATGACTTGCTCTATGCAGCCATCCTTGAAAAAGCCTCTGACAACTCCGACACAGCGGACGAAGGGACCACCCTCGACCTGCTGCGCCGCCTCTGCAAAGAGGCTTCTTCCCCGAGACGGAAGAAAGTTCTTTCCCTGCACCTGGCGAGCCGATTATCGCGCAGTGGGCGGCATGCTGAAGCGAGGGATGTGTTGCTATCGCTTGCAGCCACACAGATTGCCGGCACAGAAAAGGCAACCACTCTGCTTTATGCGGGCAACGAATGCGTCGCATGCGCCACCCTGCCCTCGCTTCAACATGCCACAAAACTCTATACCGAGTGCGCTCGCATGAGTTCATCGGTTGCCCCAGCTGCGATAATCGAGGAGGCCGCCGTCCTCACGCGCATCAACCGCTGTGGAGAGGCAATTGACTTACTCGAATCACTGTCCGAAACTCAGCTCAGTCCTGAACTGCGAGCTCATCGCCTCACCGTGCTGGCAGATGCATACGCTTTCTGTCAGGATTCACAGAGTCTCGATCGGGCAATGTCCACAAGCAGCGCCATCCTTCGTATCCCGAACCTGCCACATGATTGGCTTATGCGCGCACGTTTGCAGCATGCCTCCCAAGCTGCTCACGCCAAGTTGGACGAAGTTTCACTGGACGATTACATGCATGTGGTGAATGAGCATGACAAACATACCTGCTCACCGGGGAACGTTTGCGACTTCTTCTATTATTATGCCGGGACAGGCGCTGTGTACCGTCTCATCTGCATGAACCGCTTCAATGAAGCAGCGGAGCTCGCCGACCACATTGCCGATTGGTCCGGTTCAGCATCAACTGACATCCCGCGTGACCCTAAAAAGGCAAAAGCATTCCGCGAGTGGGCACGAGCTATCCGCAGTACTCATTTTCTGCCAACGGACATCCTCTCCGAACCTCAAAAACAGATCCAATAGGCAAATCCGGACTCAGCGGATCTCGCACCACACGGCGCGGTGGTCACTCGCTTCCTCAGCAGCATCTCCATCCACAATGCCCATGGCCGCTCCTCTCCCCATGCGCCGGGAAAGCACGCTGTTTACATAAATCTGGTCGAAGGTGCTATATTGTTTACCCCCTCTATAATAAAGGGTCCAACTTTCGCCGCGGTCATCACATGGATTGAGACGTAACAACGCACTCTTGCGAATCTTTCCTTGGGTAAGGATGGAGAGAGAGGGTTCGCTGGGGCCGGCGTTCCAATCTCCGTACACGAGGATCGGTACCTGTGGCATAGCGAGTGTGACCTTCATCACGTGCGTTGCCATAGTGCGCGCCTCGAGGTTGCGTAACCCATCGGCCTCTGCGGAATTTTCCGCTCTCTTGGATTTCAAGTGCGCTCCCATGATGCGAAAATAGCGACCATCCGGCAGCTTAATCAGTACATCCAAAATGCCTCGCAGCATGCGCCCTCCCGACTCTCCCTCCAGCATGTAATCGGCAACGGAGTAATCCTTCTCAATGGGGTAGCGTGAGAATAAGGCTAATGCACGATCTTCATTCCAGCGCTCCAACACGATGGAGTACGGGTAGCGTACCCCACGTCTCGCCAGCCTTTCCAGTAGATCCTGCATGGAGGCGCGTCCCCCTATCTCCACAAGCCCGACAATGTGCGGGTGCGCTGAGGCTATCACGTCCGCCACGGCCTCACGCTTGCGCACAGGTTTCGCTGTCAGCTGGTATCGGGATCGTGTTTTTTCCTCACGCACAAAATAGTTTTGAGCATTAAACATGAGGAATCGTACAGGATCTCCGATTTTCGGCTCAGCGAACGGAGTCTCCCCTGCTCCAGCTTCAATCGAAGAAGGACTTGAAGCGACAATTTGCGGAGTCTCACGGGGGCGTGTTTCTTGCGCCGTCGGTGCGAGATACAGGTAGAGAAGGACGCTGGTAAAGACGGACAGCGTGATGAGCAGTACATCACAACGTCGCATCACTTTCAGGAACCTGTTCTCCATACGCACTTGCTCTCTCGGGGTCGCGGGGTCAGCAATTTTCTTGCATCAACCATTCTGCAACCCGGGGTGCAGAATAAGTGAGAATCATATCCGCCCCTGCCCTCCGAATGCTCACCAGAGCTTCCAGGGTGGCTTCCCTCTCATTCAACCAGCCCGATGCCGCTGCTGATTGAATCATCAGGTACTCCCCGCTCACGTGGTATGCAGCCACGGGCAGGTTCGTATGTTCGCGCATGGCGGCAATGACATCCAAGTAAAACGTCGCCGGCTTCACCATCAGAATATCCGCCCCCTCCTGTTCATCCAACAGAGCCTCCCGCAGCGCTTCACGCACGTTGGCAGGATCCATCTGGTAGCCTTTTTTATCCCCGGTCTTGGGAGCGCTTCCCAAAGCCCCCCGAAATGGTCCGTAGAGAGATGAAGCGTATTTGGAGGTGTAGCTCATAATGGACACCTGATCATACCCTCGCTCATCCAGCGCCGAGCGCAGTGCCGCCACACGCCCATCCATCATATCGCTCGGCGATATAATGTCCGCCCCGGCCTCCGCATGGCTAAGTGCTTGCAGAACCAGCGCCTCGACCGTTTCATCGTTGAGCACCTCTACCCCTCCGCCAGGCAACTCTCTCACAATACCATCCTGTCCGTAAGTACTGTAGGGATCAAGTGCCACGTCCGTCATAACCAATAAATCAGGTATCTCTGCCTTGAGGGCTCGTATGGCACGCTGCACAATTCCCTGAGGGTTATGAGCCTCAACACCATCAGGTGTTTTAAGTGCCTCCGGTGCTACCCCGAACAGGTCCACACAGGGGATTCCTAATTTCTCGTGCAAACGATGACACTCGCGCACCAGCCCGGCAATGCTCCATCGCTTACAACCGGGCAACGACTCTATTGGCTCATCCCTGTTCCCCTCTTGCACAAACATTGGGTATATCAGGTCGGCCGTACTCAGGGAGGTTTCCCTCACCAGGCCGCGCATGGCCGAACTCTTCCTGTTGCGGCGAGGTCGTATTGGTAGTTTCATCATATCAGAATCAAAGAATGAGATCACGGAGAGCCGGTAGTCCCCAGCCCAGAACACGGGTGATTCTAGCATGTTTTGTACGTGTACACCAGCCGGAATTTTGCCACAATATACGCCAGGGCAGACGCATTAGAAAATGCGTTTGCCAATGTACGATTTATTGATAATGTGCGCGTCACGCCTGGCGCCTAGCGGCACCTATGTACGAAGGACGGTTTACGATGTGGGGAGTTCAGCGGCTACGCCACGAATTTAGCGAACGAAAGGGGGGACTTCAGAGCCATCATTATGATGACCACTGATTGTCATGATTTTTGATATATATAAGCGTTGATGTCAGTCAATAAGAGTCTTTTTTCTGTTGATTGTCTTCTCTCAAATGTTTTTGCCGTGGAACGAATCGCATAAAAAAACTTGACACAGCATGTTCTCTCGTGTTATGCGTGGAGTATGAATACGAAAGCCACTTTTCTCCTGCTGGCAGCGTTGTCGAGCGGGATCGCGATGGGTGAGGAAAATGCGGTTGCGACGGCACAGGTGCGAAAGGTCGCGCTCTTCAAGAACGGGTACAACTGGGTAGAGATGAGCGCGACCCTGCCGGATGCTCAGCGCGTGCAGATCACCGGGATGCCTGAGGCGTTGCTGGGCACGGTGAGATGGGATGCAGCGAGCGGTGTACGGCAGCTGGAAGGCAGTAGTGTCGAAGTTGAGTCGAGCGTGGAGGATTACGCCTATGCGGATTTGTTGATGGCAAATGCGGGAAAACAAGTGAAAATCTTCTTGAAGGGTGAGCGTCAGGTGGAAGGCAAATTGCTGCCGCCTGCGAAGCGGGAGAAGCCGAAGGGATCCTTCCCGGAACCGGAGGGAGATCAAACCTCGGACGCACCAAAGATTTTCTTCGTGCAGACGGCGAACGGCGTGCAAAGCGTGGCGACAGAAGATGTGACGAGCGTGAGCTTCGCAGAGGCGCCGCAGCTTCCAATGAAGAAGGTGGTGAGCAACATCGTGACTGCGCAGTTGGAAAAGCCGAACCCGGGGGTGGAGCTGCGCTTCGGCTACGTGTCAGCCGGCATGAGTTGGCTGCCGGAATACGGTCTGGAACTCGGTGAGGGCGGCACGGCGAAGCTCACCTGCCGTGCGAACATCATCAACGAGCTGGCTGACATGAGAGACGTGGAAATTCGACTGATGAGCGGATTCCCGGCGCTGGGCGAAGCGATGGTGGATTCACCCCTCAACAGAGCAATGAAGTTGAAGGACTTTTTGAAGAGGCTGGGCTTTTTGACGGAGGAGAGAAACGCTTCCGTAAGGCGAGGCGTATATACAGCGCAGGCGTGCCCAATGCCCTGCGTGGCAGAATCGGATGATTTCGAAGATGACGAGGGGTCGGAGGGCAGCAAGCAGGTGGAGGATCTCTTCTACTACACCCTGCCCCATTTCAATTGCGAACGAGACAAGAGCATCTTGTGCGATCTTTTCTCCTGTGAGATTCCCTACAACCACGCGTACACCTGCCACGTACCGAATCAGTCGATGCTGGAGAGACTTTCGCGGAACGGCGAGCCGGTGGCGGATGTGTGGCATTGCGTACGGCTCAGCAATACCAGTAAACAGGCGTGGAGTACGGGGATCGTCACTTGCACTGTCGGCGGGCAGATCGCTGCGCGCTCCACTCTGTATTTTGCTGCGCCGGGCGAAGAGACCCTGCTTCGGCTCAACAAGAGCATGCAGGCTGGGGTGCAATGTAGCGAAGAGTTGGTGAAGCGCGAAGAACGAAATGCTCCCGGGCGGCGCAGAGATTCCGTGACGGTGTCTACCTTCCGTGGTACCGTCACACTCAAGAACAGTTCTGATCGCCCGATGGAGCTGCGCCTCACTAAAGAGGTCAATGGACTTGTGACGGAAGCCGGCAAGGAGGGGAAAATCAACGTGAGCCCCAGCTACTCCGGCAATCCGCGTTCTGTCATTACGTGGAAATTCACCGTACAGCCCGGCGAAGAGGCTGAACTAACCTACACCTACGAGTACGAGAACGACTGACCTGCGCCGGTGAGTAGCTCAGAAGAAGCGTATCCCCGCAGGGGATGTTGGTAGCACCGCCGGGAACGTGTCGGTGCCGTCTCTTCCCTCTTTTGGGCCCTACCTTTCAAATCGTAAATGGCACAATGCGTTTGCCTTGGGAGACCTCTCAGATGTCCAGAGTCATCTGGTTTGCTTCATTCACATCCGGGGGCATGGGAGCGTGACGCTCCGGTGCGGGAGCCTGCTGCTCGGGTTGCCCGACGTCAGTGTCTGCCAGGGGGGAAACTTCTCCTTCCACAGGTGCTTGGGGAGCGGGCTCAGGCATCATGCGCGCAATGCGCTCCACCGGATTTTTGGTAACGATGTTGCCAAGCACGCCGCGCCCCTTCACGCGCAGACTGCCGAAGTCGTACGGCACCGGACGGCGCAGCTTTTTGAACTGATTTTTCAAGTACACATTCACGCGGATGGCTGAGCTGTCTTCTTCCGTGGCATGCACCGAAAAGAAAAAGACGCGTGTGCCCTTGGTGCCTTGGGTGAGCTGGTACTCCTTATCGCGGGTGAAGCCGCCCAAACGGAAACGCTTGGCATAACTGGTGCCCTCCTTGCCATCACGGTAAATCATGTTGAAGACCCAATCTTGCCCGGGGCGGAGCACACGGATATCCAGCAGCTTCTTGCCCACGTAAAATTTATCCTGCACGCGGCGCACCATCATCACCCCCTGCGAATCGATGGTGAGAATATCGCTCATGGTGGAGCATTTTTCGACGGGCGTGCCCTTCTTCACGCCGTACCCGGCAAACCCTTCTTCATCGATGTAGAGCGTCTCGTTTTCCACGGCGGCTTCCGCACGCGTGACGGTGTCAAAGGTGCAGAGTTCGGTACGGCGTTCGCGGCCCTCGCCGTACTTCTTTTGCAGCCCCTCAAACCAGCGGATGGTGTAACGCGTGAGTTGGGCAAGATTTTTACGCGTCTGATCCATCTGCTTTTCCAAATCCTCAATGCGCTTCTCCTCTTCGTGAATCTCGTACTTCGCAATCTTCTTGATGCGAATTTCCGTGAGGCGGATGATGTCATCCTGGGTGACTTCGCGGAAGAAATCCTTGACGAACGGAGCAAGCTTTTTGGCAATTTGAGTGAGGGATTGCTCCCAACTGTTGCTCTGCTCGAGTACCTTGTAGATGCGATTCTCAATGAAGATTTTTTCCAGACTTGTCTGCATCCACGATTCGCGCAATTCGCCGAGCTGCACTTCCAGCTCCTGCCGCAAGATCTCGCGCGTGTTGTCCACATTGGCTTTCAGTATATCGCTCACGCCAAGAAACACCGGCTTGCGATCCTTAATGACCACCGCTTTGGGCGAGATACTCACCTGGCAGTCCGTGAAGGCGTACAGCGCGTTGCAGGTTTTCTCCACGTCCGCCCCGGCCGGCAGGTACAGCAGGATGTCAGCCTCCGCCGCCGTATTGTCCTCAATTTTCGCCAGCTTGATCTTCCCTTTTTCCAAGGCGGATTCGATGCTCTGGATGAGCGATTCGGTGGTGGTGCCGTAGGGTATCTCCGTGATGCGGATAAGGCGTTTGGTCGAGGTGTCGAGTCGGGCTCGGCAACGCAGGCGGCTATTGCCGGTGCCATCGTTGTAGCCGGAGATGTCCAGCAAGCCGCCCGTGGGAAAATCGGGGTAGAGCTCGAACTCCTCCCCGCGCAAGTAATGAATCGCGGCCTCAATAATCTCGTTGAAATTGTGCGGCAGGATGAGGCAGTTCATCCCAACGGCAATGCCCAGCGCCCCCTGAGCCAGCAAAAGCGGGAACTTGACCGGCAGAGCCACCGGCTCCTTGTTGCGTCCGTCGTAGCTGAGTTTCCACTGCGTCACCTTCGGGCTGTACACCACTTCCTTGGCAAAGGCGGAAAGTCGCGCCTCAATGTAGCGCGGCGCCGCAGCGGCATCGCCCGTCAGGATGTTGCCCCAGTTCCCCTGCGTCTCGATGAGCAAATCTTTTTGTCCGAGGGTGACGAGCGCGCTTCCGATGGAGGCATCCCCGTGCGGGTGGTACTTCATTGTATCGCCCACAATGTTGGCCACCTTGTTGAAGCGCCCATCATCCATCCTCTCCATGGAATGCAGGATGCGACGCTGTACGGGTTTTAATCCGTCATCCACGTGCGGCACGGCGCGTTCAAGAATCACATACGAGGCGTATTCCAGATAATAATCCCCGAACATGCGTTGGATTTTGCTCGGGTTCTCCTGCAGGTACACCGGAATCGTCTCGTTGCTCATACGTTGCCTCTTGTCGGATCATTCTACCTATTTTCCCCCATTTTGCAAGCCCAAGATGCCAAGGTAAACGCATTAGAAATGTGTTTACCTATTTACGATGTGTGATGTACAACACGCACGACGGCTGTAAGTGCGTATGGACAGCACGGATGCGCTGCCCCGCAGGGGTGAAAACTGCCGGCGGCTGTAAGTCAGTTTGGGCAAAAGTTGCGCTTTTGCCCGGCGGCAGAGCAGGTTGTGCGGAAAGTCAAGCAACTGCGGTCCGTTTCTCTCGCGCAAAGCACAGCGGGTAGAGGAAAAGCAGAAGAATGAGTTCCAAAAAGCAAGCAAAGAAATACGCCCAAGATGAGAAGAAAGCTGTCGTCATAGCGGGCATGGCGCACTTCTCCCAAAGCAGGAGCAGGAGCACGCCGAAGCACGCTCGCGCCACCCTGCGCGCTGTCGGCACTGCCAGCGTGAAGTTCACCAATCGACGTTCCAGGAACCAACCAACCGTCACGCCCAGCAGCCGCCCGGCATCCTTGTAGCCATCAATCATCATCTTCTGCGGATCCACGATGAGTTTGCCGTTCACGTAATCCGTGGGGTATGATTTCACGGAAATGTAGACGAGGAAGAGAGCCACCAACAGCCCTCCGACGCAAGGCAGCAGATAATCTTTGGTCGGGTGCGCCTCCAACCACTCCCAAACACGCGCCCCACAGACCACCACCACGATGCCCAGCAGCAGTCCCACCACGACATCCTGCGGCGTGTGAACACCGATGTAATTGCGCGAGAACATGGTGAGCAAGATCATGAGGACGAGGAAGACGCACAGGGGACGGTGCTGCCGATACCTCTCGATGAGTGTTCCGTAATTGGCGGTCGCCGTAATCGAGTGCCCGCTCGGGAAGGAATAGCCGGAAGCTTTCTCGATGGGCATAATCTGTTCCGAGCGTATCCATGGTCGATAGACGCAGAACGTCAACTTGAGCGTCTGCATCAGAAATCGCGAGAACCCGATGTTCAGGAACAGAAAACTGCCGACTTTTTTATCCACCGACCAGAACATGACGCAGGCCAGCATCCAGACAAAAATGCCGAACGACCAATCGCTGATTTGCAGGAAAAAGCCGTTGAGGGCGCCGTCCATCGCTTCCCTCAGGTTTTGCAGAAAGAGCAGATATTGAATATCCATGGTGCTTTATGATGAGTTTGAGTATTGAAATCTTTTCTACGAGTCGAACCTCTCGAATCCGGTGTGCGCTCCCAAATCATAAGTTGGCTTGTTCATGATCTCAGCGCACTGACTTTTTCCCATGCGCATCTCCAAACCGAGAGACGCGGCAATCTGCAGCACTCGTCCTATGCTAGCGCCCCCTTTCCCTCGCTCAACCTCACTGAGAAAACGCGTGCCGCACCCCAGCAACTCCTCCAGTTGTTGGATCGTGTATCCCGCTTCTCTGCGCCTTTGCCGTGCGAGATTCCCTATGTCAGAGGTACGCTGCACACATTGAGTTCCCGTTCCCACTTGGGAATGTTACCCGCTTTCCCCTCTTTTGACAAGTCAAATTTCCCTCGGGCATTCAGGGCAAACGCATTAGAAAATGCGTCTGCCTATTTGCGATTTACGAAGTGGTATTGCTGAGCAATCACTCAGGCAAAAGAAATTTAATCTTTCTTTAGCTGATCAACAGTGACTTCTCCCGCCGGTACACGCCTTCCATAGCGATGTAGCGCGTGCGCAGCAGCTCCGCCGAGCGGTGCCCCATTTCCAGCTGCAGATCGGCGTAGTTGCGGAAGGTGGCCAGGTGGTGCGTGGCGAAGGTGTGCCGCAATACGTCCGGCTGCCAGCTGGTGAAACCGGCTTCCCTGTGCAGGCGTGTGCGGAGACGACGCCAGTTCGGTGGGCAGATGCGTTCGTCTCCGGGACGCCGGATGCGCTTCAGGATGCGTGCCAAGGGCGGGAAGATGGTGACATGCCGTGCGCCGCCGGTCTTGCTGTGGTGCGGAGCGATGCAGATGACGCTGTCATCGAGCCGCACATCGCTCCAGCGCAACCGCTCCACTTCGTTCGGGCGCACGCCCGCGTAGAGCATGATGGCTGTCGCAGCGAGACAAGCGCCGCCTTCAAACTCCTCGGCGGTATGCAAGAGTCGCCCGATTTCCTCCTCCTTCAGGATGTTGATGCGCTTTTCTTCGATCCGTTCCGGCTCGACCTTCCGCACCGGATTCTCTGCGCACCAGCCTCGCTTGCACGCCGTGGAGAATACCCCGCTGAGGATGAGTCTTGCCTTGTTCCGTTGCCGCGGCGTGTCGAAAGCTTGATTGATGTATTCCTTGCATTCCTCGGCGGAAATGCTGCGTATGCGCCGATTCGCCAGATCCTTGCAACGCCTCATGAAGCGCCTTGTAGTGCCGCGAAAGTCGCACAACGTTCGCGCACGCCGGTCTTTCCTCGCTCCCAGCGCTTCCTCCACCGCTCGGGCAAAGGTGACCGTCTTTTCGCGCCGTCGCAGTTCTTCCTCTCCCGCCGCAATGCATGCCATGGCGCGTTTCACACGTCCTCTCCCCGCTTCCAGCGCCCTCTTCGCCACCAACGCCGCTTCCAGCACATCCACCCCCGTCTGCCGCAGCACCTCTACCGCCGCCAGCTCCGTCTGTCTATCTGATTGTGTCTTCATTGTGATACGTATTTAGAATCCGCATGCAAGCAAAATATGACACTCCAACGAAATTTACCAGACCTACGTTGAGAGAGCTACTTCCGCAAGAATAGGTAGTTCGCAAGAACCAATAAAACGTTCTGTTATCTGAAAACAAACTAACTCATCATCAACAAAAAGAATCAAAAAAGACACGGATTCTAAATTCGGTAAACTCTTCAATGAAGCAGGAAACATGTGGAAGTAAAATCGGTAGGGAAAGAAGCACCAAGGGATGGTTAGCGGCAACAACAGAACTCGATTATAATGGAAAATCTTCATGAGGTACGCTTATGAATACGGCAACGGAAAAACTGTTCGAAACCCTGAAAAATGCGGCTGTCACAGCCGAACAAATCTTCGATTGCATAAAAGCTCTTATCTACGCCGGTGTCAATCCCAGCTTCGGTGAAAGTAATGACAAGACCAATGCTTTTGACTATGTCGATGACTATTGCGAGTATCATCCCGAAGTGAAGCGGGAAGGATTGATGCCAATTGTTGGAGAAGAATAGAGGTTCAGAGGATACAGCGGTGATGAAGATATTTGGAACATATAGTGATTTTTACCCCCTTGCAACCGTGTTGCAAGCAGGCACATGCCTGATTCAACAACAAACAATACAGTACACCATGAAATACAGTACACCAACAATACTGGCTCAGAACGAGCCTCGTGGCAATTACGCAGCCGGATGCCCATCAAATTATAATAATTCCGACTACGCTTGCAGACAATGTGACCGTGCAAAGTAACGCACATTTGGAGGCTCCCTAATTTTTGGGGAGCCTCCTTTCCCCTTTTCTTTCTACAAAAACACGCTCTTATGTATTACCGACTCAACAAAAACACGTTTTTTCGGGCAATAGACAAGCACGGTTATCTCTATTCTCAGCTGACGAAACACGACCTTGTAGCAGATGAAGCAGGCTGCGTCTTTTTGAGTGCACTCTCTCGCAATGCTCAATCGTTCGAAGCCTTATTGAAGGAAGTCCTGAAGGCCTTTATCAACCCACCCGTGGAACAAGTAGAGCATGATCTCCGGCAACTGCTGGACAAGCTCGTGAAGTTCAATTACCTGACATCCGGAGAGACCCCTGAGGAATGCGATCATAACGAGGCGCAGTTCAGTTATGCCGCAGAAAACGCCAAAACGTCAACGGACATTTTCCTGAAGGATTGGGAGACGACGACGTGCTCTGAAGACTCCGTCCAATTCTTTGCGAAGACTCATCGCAAAACACCGCGTATTCACGCGTGCCAGATCGAAATCAACAACCTCTGCAATGAGCGCTGCATCCATTGCTACATTCCGCATCAGTTCAAAAGCAAGCGCCTGAGCAAGGAACAGCTGTTCGACGTGCTCAATCAGTTGCACGAGATGGGAACGTTGTCTCTCACCCTTTCCGGCGGTGAGCCGCTGCTGCACCCGGATTTCATTACTGTGCTTCACAAGGCGCGGGAACTGGATTTCTCCATCAACGTGCTCACCAACCTGACCAAGATGGATGACGCCATTCTCGCCGCGTTCAAAGAGTGCAACGTGTCCATGGTGCA
This sequence comes from uncultured Akkermansia sp., assembly GCA_947588645.1. Lineage (GTDB taxonomy): Bacteria > Verrucomicrobiota > Verrucomicrobiia > Verrucomicrobiales > Akkermansiaceae > Akkermansia. The sequence goes on from CANPYO010000029.1 coordinate 25,676, forward strand.
GACCTCCCTCTACAGCATGGTTCCGGAAGAGCATGATCACATCACGAAGCTTCCCGGCTCACAGGTCAAAACAAAGGCTGCGATTGAGCGATTGGTCGCCGCGGAGGTGCCGGTGCAGATATCCTGCCCCTGTATGCGCACCAACTATCGGTCGTACAAAGACGTCCTGCGCTGGGCAGCGGAATTAAACTGCAAGGCTCAGACGGATTATATCATGATGGCTCGTACGGACTTCTCCACAGATAACCTCGACGAACGCCTGACTCTGGAAGAAACGGGACAGCTCATCCGCGACATTATGGA
>CANPYO010000030.1 GCA_947588645.1 uncultured Akkermansia sp.
TGTTCTATCTCCTCATAAATCATCTTGCTCATTATGTCACTCTATTCCTCCCCTGTCAACTCTAGGGCAAACGCATTAGAAAATGCGTTTGCCTATGTACGAGGTACGATTTACGATTGGGAAAATTCGGCGAGCGGAGCTCGCGAAGCTGCAAAGCAGATGCGTACGGGATGTGATGAAGCAGTGATCGGACATGGTTACAAAGCGGCGGGGGCGGGGCGGCTGACGCCGCCCGGTGGCAGGCTGAGCCTGCCTATGTACGTTGACTCACCGGCACCACCCTGCCAGTGAGCCCTTCGGGCAAAAGCTGCGCTTTTGTCCAACCGCCTTACGCCGCCGGCAGTTTTGTACGATGTACGATTTGAAAAGAATGCGCGCGTTGCGCGGGAAAGATTCTGGTGTAACGACACACCGGATTGTCAATGGTTTGACATCTTGTCGGGCTTACCTTCTTCATCCATGGGAAACGCATGGGAAATGGGTTGGATGAGATCGGAGAAGATTTTATTGGGACACGCGTGGGTAAATGTGTTAGTCAGATACTTCTCCTACGAAGCAAGCCAAACGATGGAGCTCAGCGCGAAGCGTTTGATCCGTGCATGATCCAAAGCGAAGCGGCGGCGCTATGCCACGCAGCTTGGACTGCGTGTTGAAGCGGATGCGTCCCACGAGCTTGGAGCTCCAAAAATCGGCATACAAGCTGATGCCCGTTGGAGCCAGAACACACACGAGTATCTGGAGCAACCTCGCCACCATTTCCTCAACCAAAGTGTGATCGGTGTAATCCATGCTCTCCCAGGGTACAGGAAGGCTGAGCATATCCAGCCTGCCCAAGTCATGGAACACTCCCCCGCGCCAAATGCACCCCTGGGGCACCCCACCGCGCACCCAACAGAGGGTTACTCCACCTTCTATTCTCTGCGCCAATGCTTCTGCGGTATTCATATACCCCACTGCACAACTATAGCGCGCGCTCAGGTGACTCCGCAGCGCTTCCTGTCTCTCAGTTGGCGCACTGTATATCCCAATGCCGAGGACACGCTTCCCTCTCAACAAATCATCCAGGCGGCCATCCAGACTTTCCTTTTCCACGGCAGCAAAGTTCCCCATACTGCGCGCTTGCACTGCGCCGGACAAATCCAGACGCTCCATCGTCACCCGGATCAGCCCTTGCTCCCTCCCCATCCGCACGTACGCGCGCACGGCATAATCCTGCACAAACTCATATATCGGCGACGGTCGCCCCCCCCGCACCTCCCTCCCGATTTCCCTCACCTCCCCCCGTTTCTCCATTTCCCGTATCTCCCGATGTACCGTCACGAGACTCAACCCTGTCACGCGAGCCAGCCGGGGACACGTCGCCCGCCGCTCTTGCCGTATCCCTTCCCTTACCTGGCACTGCGCTTTTCTCACTTTATTAATCAGCTTTATAAAGTTTAGCGTTCTTTCATCCTCCTGTCAAGTTAGATTCTTTGGTAATTCTCATTCAGTTAGATAAAGGAAGGAAAGAGAGCAAAGAAACCGGCAAGAAATGGCGGGAAAGTGAGAGACAAGCTCGACATCCCCGGACAAGGCGTGATAGGATGGGGCAGAGAACAACGAAACACCTATGAAGTACATCTTTGTGACAGGCGGTGTGGTATCATCCCTGGGAAAAGGATTGGCGGCAGCCTCGATTGGCACCTTGTTGGAGCATTGCGGGTTGGAAGTGACCATGCAAAAGTTCGACCCGTATTTGAACATCGACCCGGGCACCATGAATCCTTATCAGCACGGGGAAGTGTATGTGCTCAACGATGGGGCAGAAACGGACTTGGATTTGGGGCACTACGAGCGCTTTGTGCATTGTCAGCTTTCGAGGCTCAACAACCTGACGAGCGGCAAGGTGTTCGAACATGTATTGGAAAAAGAACGCCGCGGGGATTACCTGGGCAAAACGGTGCAGTATATTCCTCACGTCACCGACGAGATTAAGCAGCGTCTTTACGACCTCACCGAGAACAACAAGGAATGCGATGTCATCATCACAGAAATCGGTGGGACAGTCGGGGATATTGAAGGGTATCTTTTTCTTGAAGCTCTGCGACAATTTGCACTGGAAGTGGGGCGGCAAAATTGCTGTTTTATCCACGTCACCCTGCTGCCCTACATCAAAGCGGCGGGTGAAACGAAGACCAAGCCGACCCAGCAGAGCGTGGCCAAACTGCGCGAAATCGGCATCATGCCCGACATCATTGTGTGCCGCACGGAAATGGACAACTTGACGGATGCAGAAAAGAAAAAGATAGGCATGTTCTGCAATGTGGCGCCGGACCATGTGGTGGCCTTTGCAGACGTGCGTCACTCCATCTACGAATGCCCGATCGATTTGGGACGCGACCGCGTGGATCGCATCGTCACCGAAGTCCTGGGGATCACGACCCCGAAGCCCAAGATGGACGAGTGGCAGAAGTTTGTGGGGCGCGTCATCCACCCGTCGCACAGCGTGCGAATTGCCGTGGTCGGCAAATACATCTCCTTGCAGGATGCCTACAAATCCATCTACGAAAGCTTTACTCACGCAGGAGCCGCCAATGACTGCCGCGTGGAGATCGTGCGCGTGGATGCCGAGGCATTGGAGCACAGCTCATGCGAGGAAATGATAAAAGACGTGGATGGCATATTGGTGCCGGGCGGATTTGGTGGGCGTGGCATTGAGGGCAAGATCATGGCCGTACGCTACGCTCGCGAAAAACAAATCCCCTTCTTGGGCATCTGTCTTGGCATGCAAGTGGCCGTCATCGAGTTTGCCCGCAACACGCTTGGCTTGGCCGGGGCCAACTCCACCGAATTCGAGAAGGACACCCCGCATCCTGTCATCTGTCTTCAGGAGGAGCAAAAGCACATCGAAAATATGGGGGCGACCATGCGCTTGGGCGCCTACCCCGCTCACATCATGCCCGGTACCCTCTGCAGCAAGCTCTACGAAGGACGAGAGATCGTCTCTGAACGCCACCGCCACCGCTATGAGTTTAATGCCGAATACCGTGAGGCTTGTGAAAATGCCGGGCTCACCATTTCGGCTGTCAATGATGAGCACGGACTCGTGGAGGTCGTGGAACTGCCGGGGCATCCCTTCTTTATTGCCTGCCAATTTCACCCGGAGTTCCAGAGTCGTCCCACCACGCCGCATCCTCTTTTCCAGGGGCTTGTAGCTGCTGCGCTGGAGAGAAAGCAGGGATAACTTGCATGTGGGGAGGTTAGGCGAATGTCCACGGATCTGCTCGTTATTCTGGCGTACTTCTGTGCGATCTTTGGGATCGGGCTCTATGCCGGGCGTAAGCAGGACAGCTTGGAAAGCTATGCCCTAGGCAATCGCTCTTTCCCCTGGTGGGCTGTCCTTGCCTCCATCATCGCGGCAGAAATCAGTGCAGCCTCTTTCCTTGGCACTCCGGGGGAGGGTTTTGTGTTGCGTAACTTCACGTACGTGCAGCTGGGAATCGGCACACTGCTGGGGCGCATCATTGTGGGGACTCTCTTCCTCAAGCCCTTTTATCAGTACCGGGTTGTGTCCATCTACGAGTATCTGGAGAAGAGATTCGGCACGACCACGCGGCGTGGAGCAAGTTTGGTGTTTTTGCTATCGCGTGTTCTAGCCAGTGGCACGCGACTCTTCTTCGCCGGGATTCTGCTCGTCATAGCCTACACCTTCCTCACCGACACGCAAAGCGCCACCGCAGCGGAAACCGTCGTCATTTATCTCATAGCGCTCACCCTGATCACCATCGTCACCACCATCTATACCACCCTGGGCGGGCTCAAAGCTGTGGTGTGGACAGATGTGCTGCAGGCAAGCATATTGGCGGTATCGGTCATTACCACGATCGTCTTTCTTATCTTCGGCATCATGGGCGATGGATCGCTGGCAGACGCCTGGCAAACGATTCTCACTACCATCTCAGACGTGACCAACAACCCTTGCCACCGCGAGCCGCTGCAACCTTGGCTCCTCTTTGACTTCGGCGTCACCGGCAATGGATTCGCGGAGGATATCAAATACATCCTGGGCAGTGAATACACGCTTTGGTCTGCCCTCCTTGGCGCCACCTTCATCACGATGGCCACCATGGGTACTGACCAAGATATGGTACAGCGCATGCTCGCCACAAGGGACAGCAGCACCGGTTCGCGCGCCGTCATTATCTCCGGCATTCTGGATATGCCCATCGTACTGGTATTTTTGGCTTGTGGCATGCTGGTGTTTGTTTTTTTTGAGACGCGCGGTATAGCGCCGCCACAGAAAGCCATAGAGATCTTCCCCTACTTCATTATCCACCACTTGCCGGCAGGACTACGCGGGCTATTGATTGCCGCATTGCTAGCCACTGCCATGGGCTCTCTGTCCACCGCTCTGAATGCCCTGGCCACCACCGCCACGCGCGACTGGTACTGCGGCGTATTCCGTCCACATGCAACTGAGCAACAAGCCCTCCGAGCTGCGCGTTTTTTCACGGTCGGCTTTGCGATCCTACTGATCATTGTTGGTTCTGTCACTGCCTGGTACAGCGTCATGGATCCTACCATTCGGATTCTTCCCATCGCGCTAGGTATCTTCGGCTACACATACGGCTCCCTGCTCGGCATTTTTTTGCTGGGCATGCTCACGCGACGACGCGGGTGCGATTCAGGCAACATGATTGCCATGGGAGCGGGCTTTATCGCTGTCATTTCGCTTGAGCTTCTCAGTCATTTCCATCTCATCCCGCCCATCGCTTTCCCGTGGCGCGTCACCATCGGCACTTTGGTCACTTTCATCACCGGCGCTCTTTTCCCCACACCACCACAAATGCATTAGGAAATGCATTTGTCATGTACGATGAACGATGTACGATTTGGAAATAATGCGCAGCAGGGCTACGGATGGCGAGTAGACAGCGCAGATGCGCAGCCCGAAGGGTCATCGTAAATTGGCAACCGCATTTTCTAATGCGGTTGCTCCGGATTGACGCATTACAGGCTTGACGCGTACGCGGAGATGGGAGAAAATGAGAGCATGAAGAGGCACGGCGCAGTGTGGGTCTGCATGTTATCGCTTCTGCTGGCTGGCACCGGATGCAAGCCGCAGGGGACGAATATCGACAGACTCACCGAGTTGCAGCGCCGCAACGCTGCTCTTCGTCAAGAAATAGCAGAAATGGAAAATCTGATTCGCCGCGCGGGAGAAGATGACCCGCGGCTTCAGGAGCAGATTGAGCAGCGCAACAAGGAGGTTGCCCAAGCCTACGAGACGCTCAAGGCGCTCAAGGCTCAGGAAACTGAGGTGAGCATGCGCCGCATTGAGCTGGAAGGGCGATTGGATTCCTTCCGTGAAACTTTCCGAGAGTTGCAAGATCGTGTTATCTCATCTGTCCGTAGTGCGCCATGAGCCTTTCGCCCAACCAGAAGGAACGCCCCACCGAACTGCCTCCCATCTCCTTGGACGGCATCATTGCCCGGGCGCCGAGTGATACGACTGAGGATTCCGAAGCTGTCGACGAAACCGAAGAAGAGCAGAATGACGAATCGGAGGAGGGAACGGAAAGCGGCGGTGAGTCGGATTCCTCTGCGCATTCCGTACAAAGCAGTGCGCCCGATGCCAAGACAGCTAACCCCGGCGAACCCAAGAAATGGCCGGGAATCTTACTGGATACGCTGCTGGTGTTGCTGGTCGTGGGCGTGTTGAGCGGCGGTGGATACTACATGAAAAAGCAGTGGGTCAAGTATCGCATACCCACGGTGATGGAAATCACTCAAGAACAGTGTATGAAGTTGTGCGCCCAGCGTGAGGCTCTGCAGGATGCCGCCAACCACGCTGACGAGCAGCTGCACATGCGCCGCATGCTTGCCCACCTCGAGAATAAATTGAGCGACTTTTCAGGGAAAAACGCCCAGTTGCGCGCCTCCATTTCGGAGCAGCAAAATCGTGTGCTTGCCTTGCAACATGAAATACGTCAAGCGGACAAAGAGAGTCGCAATGTGGCGCGTGGGCTGCTACCCGGTCTTCCCGTAGGGAATGTGAGCACCAAGCGAGGACGTGTGTACGCCAATGCCACGATTTCGCGTCTCCAGGGCAAGCGTATCAGCGTACGGACGCCGGACGGGGCAGCCTCCTTCCCCGTTAGTGAACTCATTAAGGACAACCTGCCTACCATCGTACTCTATGCTCTCGGAGAAATTGATCTGGTAGACATCACTGACTTCACGACCGATGGCACAGTGCCCGATGCATCCACCCCTGCCAACACTAAACTGCGCAAGGTCAATTTTGATCATGTGGATGACATCAACAAGGATTACACCCCGCCGGGCAACGGACCGGTCGTGGACACTGATGCCAATAAAACCAGCACCAATGTAAGCGACGACGTACCGGATTCCGCTCCTCAGCGCAGCGGGGATGATGTGTGGCAGGCTCCTACCGGTGATTTGCCCCTGTGAGAATTGCATTGACTCCTACGTCTGAGAGTGATACCCTTGCCGCATGCAAGCACCCGGATTGATAGCTGAGATCCTCCAGCTCAAAGAGCGCCGCAATGCCGTTATACTGGCTCACAGTTATCAACGCCCGGAGCTGCAGGATGTGGCCGATTTTGTGGGGGATTCACTTGCTCTGGCACGGCAAGCTCAGCAGGCGAAGTGCGATGTCATCGTATTCTGTGGCGTCCATTTCATGGCGGAAACCGCCTGCATCCTGAATCCATCGCGGACGGTGCTGATACCGGATGCAGAGGCTAGTTGTTCTCTTGAGGCAAGCTGCCCCGCGGATGAATTAGCCGCTTTTTTGCAGGCGAACAGGGAGAAGAATTACTATGTAATCGCCTACATCAACTGCTCCATCGGAGTGAAGGCGCTGGCGGATGTGATCGTGACAAGCGGAAATGCGCAGCAAATTGTGGAAGCCGCACCCTCCGACCGTCCTATCCTCTTTGTCCCCGATGAGAATCTGGGCGCATGGGTGGCGGAAAAAACGGGGCGCAGCATGACCCTTTGGCATGGATCCTGCCACGTGCACCGCCTCTTTACTCGCGACCAAATTTTACAGGCTAAACAACAGTATCCGGATGCAGAAGTTGTGTGCCACCCCGAATGCCGGGAGGTGGTGCGCTTGCTGGCAGATCACATCTGCTCTACTGAAAAAATGATTCATTACTGCCGACAGAGCGCTGCCAAACGCTTCATCATCGTCACGGAAAACGGTATTTTGCACCGTTTGCGCAAACTTGTGCCGGAAAAGGAATTCATTCCCATCAGCACGAGCACTTGCGGCTGTGCAGAGTGCGAATTCATGAAACTCAACACGCTTGAAAAGCTACGCAACTGCCTGCGCGATTTTGCTCCTGTGGTTTCTCTGCCGGAAGAACTTCGTCTGCGTGCTCTTGCACCCTTGCAACGTATGTTGGAGCTCTCCCGCTCATGATCACTCACCCGGTCAGGGCAAACGCATTGGGAAATGGGTTTGCCTATGTACGATGTACGATTTACGATATTTGTCCTGCACCCAGTCTCCATGAATTTGGCAGCTCATATTGCATCCCACGGCGGATGGATTTCCAACGAACTCTTCATGGAGCTCGCTCTCTATCACCAACGCGATGGATACTACAGCCACAACGTCACTGACATTGGGCCGCGTGGTGATTTTTCTACTGCTGCCACCATGAGTGAATTGCCCGCTCGCCGCTTGGTGCAGCACTGGCAGGAAACGTGCCGCACCTACGGACGCCACCTGCCCATCATTGAAATCGGAGGAGGCAATGCGTCACTTGCCTTGGCTATCGGTCGTAATATAGGTTTTTGGCGACGTATGCGCACGCGCTACTATATGGTAGAAAAGTCGCCGGCGCTGCGCGCGTTGCAATCGCTCGCGGGCGGCAACTTTGTGCGCGTCTTTCCCCGCATCGAACAGGCACTCAAGCATGCCGACGGACGAGCATTCATCTTCTGCAACGAACTGCCTGATGCTTTCCCGGCGCGCCGCTTCATCCGCAGTGCCAACGACTGGCAGGAACTTGGTTGGGAATTGCTACAAAACGGCGCCATTGTGGAATCCGCGCGTCCTTGTCCAAGACTCCCCGCTTCATCAGCCTTTTCTCAACCTGTGCCTGAGGGGCAAATCATCGAGGTACACGAGTCTTACCACAATTGGTACACATCATGGCAACCGCTCTGGAAATGCGGCGTCTTCGTCACCATTGACTACGGAGAAGAAATAGGCACACTGTACCATCGACGTCCTCGCGGCACCCTGCGCGGCTACAAAGCGCATACACAACTCTGCGCGGCAGAATTGCCTGCCCTGGCCGGGCACTGTGACATCACAGCCGATGTAAACTTCAGTGACCTCGTTCACCTTGCTGAACGTAACGCCGGCGATGCCGTACAGCTGCTCACACAGCGAGAGTACCTTTCTCCCTGCGCCAATACCAAGGATCCGGCAGAAGCACACCTGCTGCGCTGTCCCGGCGCCGGCGACCACTTCCGCGTGCTTATCCAGCACCGTTTTGAAATTTAAGCGAAAAAGCCTGCCCATTTACGATTTACGATTTACGATTTGGAAAGTGAGCGCGCGTTGCGCGGGGCGGGGAGGCGGAGCAAAAGCGACGCGGAATTTTCGAAGACGATGGCAGGGGCGCCTAGAGGCGCCTATGTACGAGGTACGATTTCTTGGTGGCGTGCGCGCTGCGCAGATCTTTGATACGCACAAACGACGATATCAGCCAATAAGAGCCCTTTCTCTGCTGGTTAACTTCTCTCAAATACATCCGCCCCGCTCCCCAGCCCAGCTCCGGCGGTTGGGTTCGAACCAACGACCTAGTGATTAACAGTCACCCGCTCTTCCGCTGAGCTACGCCGGATTGTTCTGCCTCCCCCACGAAGAGGCGGGCGCATGTTACTCTTTTTTTGCCGTTGATGCAAGCCTTTTCTCTAAAAAAGTAAAAAAAACCGCATCTGTCCCAAGAAAAAACCTGACCATTTACGATTTACGGTTTGGGAAGAATGCGCAGCAGAGCTGCGGGAAGGCGATCCGAATTTGTTTGTCTTGCATGATACAATTTCCGGTTGAATAACTCTCCTGCCAGGTGCATAATTTCCGCATGCAGAGTGAACACAGCAGTTCGTGGAGCATCAGCTTCGACTTTGCCGGGGTGCCCACCACCATTCATCCCTCATCGTGGTTTGTGTTGCTATTGCTCGGCGGAGCTTATTGCTCAAGCTCGGACGGCGTACTGCCCGCATTAGTTTTTACGGTACTTGGCATGCTGTGCTTGCTCGTGCATGAATATGGGCACGCGTTTGTGTGTCGCTGGTTGGGGGGTGGACATTCTGTGGTGCATATTGCTTCCATGGGCGGAGTCACAAGGAGTGAATACCCTCCTCCTACGCGCGCCGGGCATATTCTCATGGTGCTCGCCGGACCAGCAGCATCACTTCTGCTCGGGCTGTTTGGCGGCGTTGTGTTTGGCATACTCATTGGGGATATGTGCGCCGGTATCCTCTTTTCATTGCTCTCGCCCATTCCGGGAGCACTGGAAGCGACACCCTGGTTAGAACTGAATGTACTTCAACCCGTGCAGGAAGCCGTTTTCACTGATGTTTTTTCGCGTTACCAAATTCTCGTTTTCTTGACGCTCTTTGAAATTTGCGTATGGTGGACACTCATCAATTTGCTCCCGATTTTCCCTCTTGATGGTGGACAAACGCTCTTTCTTGCCACACGCAATGAAAAGCTCACCGCCTGCATCGGGATCACCCTCTGTGCCCTGCTCGTTATTGTCTGCCTCGTCAATCTGCTGTTCTTTTCGCTTCTCCTCTCCATCTACTTTCTCTATCTCAATTATCAATTTCTCCGCGCTCATCGGTGATGAAGCGACCGTTTACGTTTGCATAAAGCACATCCAACTGACCATTTACGATTTGGGATTTACGATTTGGAAAGTGAGCGCGCGTTGCGCGGATTTTTTCGGATCATTAACGCATGAGGGATGGGATGAATGAGCCTGGAGGAGATTTTATTGGGACAGGTGTGGGTATAAAGCGCTTATCTTTTTTGCGTCTTGACAAGCGAAGCGTGTTAGTGCATTCTTGCCGCGGACATGACATTTGCACAGTTAGGAATAAGCCCAGAAATACTGGAAGCGATCGAAGTGCTGGGATTTGAGGAGCCCTCACCGATCCAAAAACAAGCCATACCGCCGGCACTGGAGGGAAAGGATGTGGTGGGGCTTTCACACACGGGGTCGGGCAAGACTCTGGCTTTCACGATACCGGCTTTGGAGAGAATAGATCCGGGGCTGCAGGAATTGCAAGTGTTGTGCCTGGCGCCCACACGTGAACTGGCAGTGCAAATCAGTCGTGAGGTTGATAAACTCGCGATCTTTCTCGAAGGGGTCAAAGCAGTCCCGATCTATGGTGGAGCTTCGTTCGGGCCTCAGCTGGCGGCACTACGTCGCGGCGTGCCTTTTGCGGTCGGCACACCCGGGCGCGTGATGGATCTGATTGAGCAAGGTGAACTGCGCACGGATAAAATCTCCATGCTGATCCTGGATGAAGCGGATGAAATGCTGGACATGGGGTTCTCGGAAGAAATAGACCGCATTGTGGCCTCGCTGCCTCAGCAACGCCAGACCCTCTTTTTCTCAGCCACCATGTCACCGGCCATTCGGGCTCTTCTTGGGCAGATTTCAACGGCTCCGGTGGAGATCAGCATCGAACGTCCGGTACTCACCGTGCCAACCTGTGAGCAGGTCGTGTACGAAGTTCTGTTTTCCTCGCGCATTGAAGTACTCAGCCGCCTCATTGAAATGGGACGCATGAAACGCGGTTTGGTATTCGCCAATACGAAACGGGTAGTGGATGACATTGTGGATGGACTGCTCTCACGAGGATACTCAGTAGACAGACTACACGGCGATATGCCGCAAACGCTGCGTGAAAGGGTTATGGACTCATACCGCCGAGGCAACTTGAAAGTTCTGGTGGCCACGGACATCGCCGCCCGTGGGTTAGATATCGATGATGTGGATGTAGTTGTAAACTTCGAGTTGCCCCGCGAACCGGAGGACTACGTACACCGCATCGGGCGCACGGCGCGCGCGGGTAAACATGGGAAGGCAATTAGCTTCATCGGACGGCGTGATTTCTCACTTCTTGGTCGTATTGAGCGCTTCATCGGCACCCGCCTGACGCGCGAGAAAGTGATGACAGCCCACAGCGTAGCCCAAGCACGCCGCGAAGCCCTGGTAGATGAGATTATCGACCAAGCAAAGAAAACCGGAGCAGAAATGCCCGAAGAGTTGTGCGACATAGAACTGCCCGAACCGCAGATTGCGCGCGCAATGTTTGAACTTCTCATCCAAAGGGATAGCCGCGAACTGCAAACCATCCCGGAAGACCGTCCTACACGCCACGAACCAGCCACCCCCCGCAACACGGAGCGCAAAGGAGCTGCCGACACAGTCACCCTCTTTCTCAACGCCGGGAAAATGCTGCGCGTACGTCCGAAAGATGTAGCGGGGTTGCTCTACAACGAAGGCGGTGTCCCGCGCGGCAGTATCGGCGATATCCGCATCTTCATGAAACACACGCTGGTGGAAGTATCGCGCGATGTGGCAGATCTGCTCACGTCGCGACTTTCTACATGCTCGCTATGTGGGTATGAGGTGAACGTGCGCGAGGATCGGGGGTTCACGGAGACTCTCTCGTCACCGCGCAGCAACAAGAACCGCACGCCGGGGCACGGACGTGAAAACCACCGCCGTTCTCCGGCCACGCCCCGCCGGCGTTCGTCCACCAACCGCAGTAGCACTGCTTCACCTCCAAAGCCTTTTTACGACAAGTTTACCCGTCGTCGTGAACGAGGGTAGCGCGCGCATGACGCACATCCGACTGACCATTTACGATCTAAGCCATTTACGATTTACGATTTGAATGCTAGCGCGCGTTGTGCGGAGGCAAGTGGTGTGTCTCGCATCCCGCACGCGAAAAAATAGGTTGAATGAGCCTGGAGAAGATTTTAATGGGATACGCGCGCGCATGACGCGCGAATGGGTGATTCAGGCTTGCATGCGCGCTCTTTTAGCGTAGAATGAACAGGCGGACATGCCGCGCCGCAGAGTATTCTTACCTTCTCCCAGCCCCATGAATATACTTGATTTCATCCGCCGCAATTCCCTGCTCGTGCTTGTCGTAATCATCGGCGTGGGAGCAGGGCTCGTGATCATGGACTACAGCGGAAAGGGGAGCGCCTTCTCCCGGGACTTCTACATCCGCGTAGATGACACGAGCTACAGCTACCAGGAAACGGCCGCGCTCGGCGAAAACGGGGCACAATTTCTCTCATCGCTTTACTCCGCCACTCGCGATCTCGCCGGCAATCCGGACAGCAATGGCGATGGCTCCATTTCCCCGGATGAGGAAGCCACTTTTGTCGCGTGGCAACGCGAACATCCAGAGATCGTCACGCTTTTCAGCAAGCTTAATGCCATATACAGCGGGTGGCACTACGGCGTATCCGGCGACGGGGCGGTCAATGTAGCCATCAATCGCGCCATTTTAAAGGCCGAAGCCGAAGCTCTGGGCATATACCCCACGGAAGCGCAGATTGACGAGTACTTGCGCGCCATGCCTACATTCAAGAATGCAGATGGCAGTTTCAACACTGAGCTCTACCGCAGGCTTACCGGATTCCGCCACGGCAATCCTAATCGAGTGCAAGAAGAAGCGTTCCGCAGTGTTGTGGCAGACATGATGGTATGGGAGAGCTTGGAGAACCTGTTGGGTGACGGGGCCAGCTACGATTCGGAAGTGCAGGAGCAGCTCGTCAATGCTTTCTCTCAAACCGTTCGCGGCCGCACGGCCTGGTTGCCTCGCAATGCAGTAAAGAAGCCTGATGTCCCCACAGAAGAGCAGATTCGCGAGTATTGGGAGAGCCACAAGGAGGAATACAAGAGCGCAGAGCGTCGTATCATCTCTGTGTACACCCTTACGCCTGCCGCCGGCAGCAACATGGATAACCTCCTCTACACCACAGACTCCCTCATGCAGGAGCTTTCCCAAGCCAATGGACATGGACTGGATGAGCTACTGGACGCGGCCAGCAAGAATCCGGAGTTTGATCCCTTCACCTACAAGGCAGAAGATGGCAGCACCCACCAAACGTACCCCTTAAGTACGCAGGATGAGCTCAGCAAGGCACTCACAGATGAAGTATCCTACGAGGGTGGAGAATCTCCCCTCTTCAGAATTGCGTTTGAGGAAGTGGCCGATGCACCCGGTCCGGCAGATTACGATGCGGCCAAGGCTGCCGGAGATCCGGAACGTGCACTGAGCATCCGTCATATCCGTGGTTTTTATACTACCAAGGATGACAAGCTCAAACTTGTGCGCATCGATGCCGTTGAGTCCCCCTCCGTGCTTCCCTACGAACAAGCGCGCGAACGCGCCAAAACCGATCTGATGGCGCAGAGGGAAGACGAGGCGCTTGACAACGCCGCTAAAAAATTGGCAGAGGATATGAAGAAAGCCATCCCGGAAAAGGGCTTAAAAGGCGCTTTTGACATCGCCGCCGCTGCGGGAGCAGAAGTGGAAGACTTTGGACCCATCAACATCTCCCAGCTGGATTCCCCGCTACCGGAGGGCATGACTACTGTTGAATTGCTGGGCACCCCGAGCGGACAGCTTACCGAGATTACCGTCCTCCCTTCCGGAGCGCGGGTCAGTGCCGTCACTGAGCGCACGGTGCAGGACTCCCCTGCCCTGAGCATGCAGAAACGCCTTTTTGTATTGCCAGCGGAAAATGCACGTCTGCGCGAGCAAATGATACGTGAATGGCAGAACTCTGCCTTCTCCCGTTTCAATGTTCAACTCTCCCCCAGCGTACGCACATCCGCTTCCAAGGCAGAATAAGTCTCGTATGCCCTTTCCTCCGCAGACAAAATACATCATCGGCAATGAAGCGTGTGAACGCTTCAGCTTTTACGGCATGCGCAGCATCCTGACGCTCTACATGCTCAGCGTGTTGGCTATGAGCGACAGCGCCGTGGTGACGGTAGGGCATCTCTTCAACGCAGGCATCTACATACTGCCACTCGTAGGGGCATGGTTGGCAGATCGCTTTTTCGGGCGCTACCGTATGATTCTCTACGTTTCGCTTTTTTATTGCGTAGGGCACGGGATTTTGGCCACTACAGACATGGTTGACAGTGTAGAAGTACGCCGCTGGATCCTGTTTGCCGGACTGTTTGTCATTGCCCTTGGGGCCGGCGGCATCAAACCCTGTGTCTCTGCTTTTGTGGGCGACCAAGCCGAAGGGAGCGACAGAAAAACGATGACTCGTCTGTACGCCGCGTTCTACTGGTCCATCAACCTGGGCTCCTTCTTCTCCTTTCTGATCGTTCCCTGGGTGCGTCAGAATTACGGCTATAGCTGGGCCTTCTCCATTCCCGGCATCTTTATGGGCATAGCCACTTTCATCTTCTGGCGTGGGCGGCGCTTCTACCGCCACCGCGAACCCTCCGATCCCCTTTTTTCCCTTCCCTCATCACCTGCCTGCTGAAAGGTTCAGCCGCAGGTGAGCAACGCTATGGCAGAGATACCTTGCGGCAAACGCGCCGGACGCTGTGCTCCGTGGGCACCTGTGTTTTGCTACTCACCGTGGTCGTTTGCATGGTTGCCGGGGCCTTCGTAAGCGTGACAAAGCTGGCCATGCACAGCGGTGCCGGAGAGACGGGAGCATCACTGTGGAGCCTCCTTGCCGTGCTTTTACTCCTTGTCGCCATTGGTTTGCTGACGCTACGCACAGCTGCAAAAAAACACGCAGATAACTTTCTGGGCATCCTAGGTACACGGATTTTCTGCGGAGCAGAACAAATGCGCCACAATTTCCCGGTTCCCCGCATCACCGAAACATACAATCTGTTGCGTGTTCTCACTGTTTTTCTCATGATTATTCCCTTCTGGAGTCTGTTCGACCAAACGATGTCCAGCTGGGTACTCCAGGGAGAAAAGATGCAGCCGCTTGCACTCTCCCACAGCGGGACAATGCACTTTGTTTTCGGGGCAGAAGAAATGCAGAGCATCAATCCGCTGTTTGTGATGACACTCGTACCCCTTGTCACCCTTTTCCTCTACCCGCGCATCGGGCGCTGGGCTGAACCGCTGCGCCGCATGGGCTGCGGCATTGTACTCGCCGGAGTTTCCTACCTCAGCGTGGCTGCCATTCAAACCTTTCTGGACTCCGGCGCGCAGCTCTCTATTCTCTGGCAGTGCATCCCCTATCTTTTACTCACCATCTCTGAGATCCTCGTGAGCACCACCGGCCTCGAATACGCTTATACGGCCGCCGGCCCGAACCTCAAAAGCATCGTCTCCGGCTTCTGGTTCCTCACCAGCACTCTGGGCAACTTCCTTGTCATCTACCTCACTCACCTCGTCGCTGACCCCGCCTCCTCATCAACCTTCCTCCTCTACGCTCTGATGAGCCTCTGCATCGGCGCTCTCTTTCTCTGGGTCACCTCCCGCAGGTTTTTCCTGAAAAACTCCTGACGATTTGGCGAACTTCGACTCCGGAACCGAGGAGACATTTCACTTCCCTCATGATTTCCAACCAGTGTGTTGCGAGCATGAATCGAGTAATATAATTTAAATTATAATAATCTTAATTATATTAATTGTCGATTTTTCTCGTTGCAAAAAAAACGATGGAGGTCGAATTTTTCTCTTGTAATATAATCCAAATTATGATAATTGAGATTATATAAATTGTGACGCAATGAAATTTATAGGACGCAGTCGGGAACTTCGGGATTTGGAACGGCAATACAGGAGGAAAGCATCCTTTGTCATCGTGTACGGGCGGCGGCGAATCGGGAAAACGGAGCTGATACGCGAATTCATCAAAGGGAAAGAAGCGCTGTATTATCTGGCGACGGAAGGGAGCGAGGCACAGAACATGGCGGAATTGGCGCAAGGAGTGGCGGAGTTTTCCGGGGAGAGCTACATGAGCGGCGTTGAGTTCAGGGACTGGCAAAGCCTCTTTGAAGTCTTTGCGCGAGTAAAGACCAAACGCACCAAGATCCTTGTGATTGACGAATTTCCGTACTTGGCGAATGCGAATCGCGCGTTTCCCTCAATCTTTCAGAAAGCGTGGGACAACACGCTGAAGCGGAGCAACACGATGGTCATCCTGTGCGGGTCGTACATCAACATGATGAAAAAGCTCACGTTGACATCTTCGAGTCCGTTGTACGGTCGCAGCACGGGGCAGATTCACCTGTCGCCGCTGAGTTTTGACGAGATACGGGAAGCGCGGA
The DNA here is from genome assembly GCA_947588645.1 of uncultured Akkermansia sp. Lineage (GTDB taxonomy): Bacteria > Verrucomicrobiota > Verrucomicrobiia > Verrucomicrobiales > Akkermansiaceae > Akkermansia. Next base: position 16,329 of record CANPYO010000030.1, read on the forward strand.
AAGGGCAAAAATTCAGTGATGCAGTCGAGGAATATGCGGTGACGGGCGGGGTGCCGAAATACATGGAGTTCTTCGCCAACCGGAATACGCTGAAGAAAAACATCAGCGAGGTGATCCTCAACAAAAACGGCTTTCTCTACGACGAGCCAAGCTTCCTGTTGAATAGCGACGTGAAGGAGCCGTTGAATTACTACGACATCCTTCGCACGATTGCGCAGGGGGATCGCAGGATCTCCGACATTGGGGCAAAACTCCGCACGCCCGTGTCGCATCTCACGCAGTACATGGACACCCTGCGCGGGCTCTACCTGGTCGAGAAGCGGGAACCTGTCACCGAGAACAATCCGGAAAAGAGCCGCAAGGGACTCTACGTCATTCGCGACGTTTTCATGCGTTTCTGGTTTCGTTTTGTGCTTCCCAACCGGGGCAAACTGGAGCTGGGCAATATCCGCGAGGTGGAGAAAATCATCTCCGCTCACTTCATCGACAGCCACGTCTCTTTCATTTATGAGGAAATATGCCGCAGCATCCTGCCCCGCCTGTGCGGACGCGGCAAGATTCCCCTTGTTCCGTCAGCCATCGGCTCGTACTGGGACAAGAGGAATGAAATCGACGTGGTGGCGCTCGATCGGGCGAATAAGCGTCTCTTCGCCGCAGAATGCAAGTATTTCAACGACAGGAAACTCGTCGGCAAAGACATTTACCGAGAACTTCGCGAAACATGCGAGCGTGCGAATCTGTCGGACTACAGCATCTGCTACGGACTCTTCTCCAAGAGTGGTTTTACGGAGGAGATGAAAACCCTGGCGGCACGCGAGAAGAACGTGTACCTCATCCACGGCGACCGCCTGCTGCGCTGAGAGAGCAAGCCTGACCATTTACGATTCAATTCATTTACGATTTACGATTTACGATTTGCAAAATTCGGCGAGCGGAGCTCGCGAAGCTGCAAAGCAAATGCGGAGGGATGTGATGGAACCGTGCGCGGGGGTGGTTAGAAAGGGGTGGGGCGGCTGACGCCGCCTATGTACGATTTACGATTTGGGAAGAATGCGCGCGTTCGCGGATTTTTTTCGGATCATTAACGCATGGGAAATGGGATGAATGAGCCCGGAGGAGATTTTATTGGGACAGGTGTGCTGAGGGCGCGGGCGCTCACTTCTGCGGCTGCACCTGAATCGACACATTGACGGGCGGCAGACCTTCCGCTTTCACCGTGACCACGGCCTCTCCGCTACCAGCGCGCTTGCCGCGCACAATGGCGAGGATGAGGCCATTGAAGAAGCGTTGATTGACATCCTGCATGCAGGACTGATCGATGGGATTGCCATTGCAGAAGCCCAGGAGATCAACCGGACCTTCCGCTGAAAAGGAAACCTTACGGCAGTCGGTGGGGACGACGTTGCCCTTGTCATCCACGATGGCGAGCTCCACGAAGCAGAGATCCCGTCCATCGCCGCAGATGGATCTTACATCCGGCATTGCTCGCACGGCGGCAGCCGGACCTGTGGTCACCACCTTGTCCGTGGCCCACGGCTTGCCATCTTTTTTAACCACCACACTGATTTCACCAGGTTCATACACCACCTTATCCCACACAAAACGGTAAGCCGTCCGGGAGGCTCCGGAGCCCTGAGGGATGCGATCTCCCTTACCCTCCTTGTCCTTATAGCACACGCCCTGGCTTTTACCATTCACGAAGAGTTCGGCCTCATCACCGGAGCTGAAGCACATCACAGGGGTCACCTGTCCCTCCCGACCCGGCCAATTCCAATGCGGTAGCAAGTGCGCGAAGCGAGCATTCGCATCCCACCGGCTCTTGTAAAGATAAAACACATCTTTCGGGAAACCGGCCAAGTCGATAAGACCGAAGTAGGAACTGCGGCTGGGGGCCTTATTGCCCATGTCGTGCAGCTGATCCATGATTGCCTTTTTCTCCGCTTCACTCAGCGCCTGTAAATTACCCACGTTGGAAGCATCTTGATTGTAAGGAGTAGGCTCACCGAGATAGTCGAACCCCGTCCACACATATTCACCGGCGGTATTGGGCACCCTATCGTGCGCGGCAAACTCCACATCAGCGCAATACCCCCAAGGCACTGCCGCCACACCGTATGAGCTCACCTGGAATGCACTCGCCCCCTCATGCCCACGCCATCCCAGCGGAAACAGGTAAAAACCCCGCGTTCCTATGCCAGATGCCGTCTCAGAACCATAAAACGGCTTTTTCGGACGCTTCTCCACATATTCCTTATACATCCACGGCTTGTAGTTGAAGCCCATCACATCCAGATCATCTCCAAAACCATTCCACGCCCCATTACCGTTGTTCACGCCCACAGTGTAGGGACGAGTCGTGTCGTATTTACGGAACTCATCGCGCAGCTCCCTATTAACGACGCGGCCACGAGCAGTACCGATTTCAGAGATTTCATTACCTCCGCTCCACATAATGACGCACGGGTGATTGCGGTCGCGCTTCACAAAGTTCTCCACATCCTTCTTCCACCACCGTTTCCAATCTACATGATAACCGTTTACCTTATCATATTTTTGAGCCTCCCATATATCAAAGAGCTCGTCAAGCACAAGCATTCCCTGCTCATCGCACACATCGAGGGCCTCAGGCGCCGGTGGATTATGAGAAGTGCGGATGGAATTGCAACCCATTTCCTTCAGTTTTTTGACTTTTCGCTCCCATGCCTTTCTGTAGAAAGCAGAGCCGAGAGCTCCCAAATCGTGGTGCTCACATACCCCTTGGATCTGCACACGCTTTCCATTCAGATAGAACCCGTCCGGTTTCCACTCAATGGTGCGCACACCGAAACGGGTAAAGTACTGCTGGGCAGCACTCCCATGCTGGGTAATCGTCGTAGTGAGCGTGTAGAGATGAGGAGACTCACAGCTCCAAAGCTCAGGCTTCTTGAGGATGATATCCTGCTCCACCTGGCGTTTTTGACCGGGAGCCAGAGTGACCACGCACTTGTTTTGTGCGCTCCCCTCGCCGACTTTCTGGTCGATGCTCACCTCTGCGGTCACGTCTCCGGTATTTTCCACCTCGGTTCGAACTTTCAGCAACGCCCTATTCCGTGTGATGTCAGGAGTTGTTACAAAGATACCGTTGTAAGCAAGATGAACCGGTGAGGTTTTCACGAGCCACACATGGCGGTAAATGCCGGCTCCCGGGTACCAGCGTGTGGAGAGAGGTTTATTGCTCACAAGCACTGCTACCAAATTCTTTCCTGCCTTCAAAAAAGGAGTCATATCCACTCGAAAAGAGGCGTAGCCGTACGCCCACTCACCGGCCTTCTTGCCATTGACGTACACCTGCGGATGTGACATCACGCCCTCGAAGTCCAAATAATAGCGATCCTTCCGGGCGGAAAAGTCGGCCGGCACCTCAAAAGATTTGCGATACCAAGCATAGCCGTTCCACGGAAGCTTTCCTGTCTCATTGGGCTCCTCTCGCAGGAAGGGGCTTTCAATGGCCCAATCGTGCGGCAGTTGCACTGTTTTAAAATCCTTTTCCACATAATCAGGATCGTACGGATGACCCGCCTCCTTGGGATGCCCCAATGGCACGCGTGAACCATCTGTCCCCACAAGCTCAATCTCCCGCACGCTCCCCCACGCATTACCACGCGACTCGGGAAAGCGCAAGGTTATCACAGAGGCACATTGCCCCGCCAAGTTAACCACAGATTCTCCGTTCTGCATGGTGGTCGTGTGGGTATCAGCGCGCGTGGCGCCACCATTCTCCGCAAGCTTGCATTCGATTTCCACCTTTTGCGGATCCTTCTTTTCCCACGTGATGCACAACTTATCGATGGGCTTCGTCCGGTCCGGGAGCAGAACCAGCGTCTGTCCCGGTCTTCCGCTACCTGCACACCAACGAGTCTCGTCCTTGCCATCCACAGCATGACTCGGAGGATTGCCCGCCTGAGAGCCCTCGGGCGCATAGATCCCCTCCGCCATCTCTTCTGGGGAGGCTGAGCCAAAATAACGGAATGTCCACCCAAAGTCAAAAGTTTCACGGGCGCCAGCCGGAACGGCCGAGGTCTCATCACCGCAGGCGCAGAAGTGAACTGCCAGCATTGCCGCCGTCAGACCGCGAAGTAGTTGCTTTGTTACCTTAGTCATGGTAGTTCGAGTTAATCTTTGTATAGAGGTACGCGGAAAACTGTCATTTTCTTTCATTAAACGCCGCGCATCTGAACTTCAAATTGGCGGAACTGAATCGCCTCCAGGAGGTCGCCATCCTCGATCTTTTCGCGACCGGCCAAGTCTGCTATGGTTCGTGTAACGCGTAAAATTCGGTCAAATGCCCGAGCTGAAAGTCCGAATTGTTCCACAGCGGCCAGGAGCAATCGTTCCTGGCTATCGGTAAGCGGACAATATCGGCGAAGCATCTTTCCACTCAGTCGAGCATTGCAGGCAGCTCCCGTATCGGCATAGCGAGCCTGCTGCATGGCTCGTGCAGCAATCACTCGTTGACGGATGGTGGCGCTATCCTCGCCGTTCGGTTTATGCAGCAACCCGACCGGATCCACAGGCGGCACCTCAATGATCATGTCGAAGCGGTCGAGCAAGGGGCCGGAAATTTTCTTGCGATAGCGGGCAATATCAGCCGGTTTGCAGCGACAACCGTGTTTTCTATCGCCTAAGTAACCACAGGGACATGGGTTCATCGCCGCAACGAGCATAAATTGACAGGGATAATCTACCGAACCGCTAGCGCGAGAAATGGTAATGCGCCCGCTTTCCAGCGGCTGGCGCAAGGTCTCCAGCGTACGCCGACTAAACTCCGGAAACTCATCTAAAAAGAGAACACCATGGTGCGCCAATGTAATCTCACCCGGAGTAATGGTACTACCGCCTCCCATGAGCCCCACATCCGATATCGTGTGATGCGGGGAACGGAAGGGACGCTGTGTGAGCAACCCTCTCCCAACCGGCAAAAGCCCGCATACGGAGTGAATTTTACTCACCTCCAACGCCTCTTCATGGGTCATCGGCGGCAGAATACCTGGCAAGCGTGCCGCCAACATGCTTTTGCCGCTGCCCGGGGTGCCACTCATCAACAGGTTATGCCCCCCAGCCGCCGCGATCTCCATCGCACGCCGCGCATAAGGCTGTCCCTTCACCTCATCAAAGTCCGGCATATCCTCGACCGTCTCAACCAATGACTGCGGCGAATACGCAGCATGCTCCTCCGGCTCCAGCAGGGTATTCCACGCTGTCTGCAAATCCGCGACGGGGTACACCTGCACCCCCTCCACCACGGCAGCCTCTGCTGCATTCTCCGGGCTCACCATCATGCGGCTCAGCCCAGCTTCTCGCGCAGCCACAGCTTGCGGCAAAATGCCGCGCACACCACGCACTGTGCCATCCAGTGCCAGTTCACCCACGATACACCAGTCATCGGTCTGCGTTGGCACGCGTCGGCGAAAAACCTCCGGCAAGCCACTGTAATTATTTTGGATGGCCATCTCAAGCCCTAAAGCAATGGGCAAGTCGAAGCCGGGTCCCTGCTTTTTCACATCCGCCGGGGCTAAGTTTACAGTAACTGCGATTTGCCCGGGACAGAAGAAATGGCTGTTCTGCAAAGCGGCCGTCACACGCTGCACACTCTCGCGCACAGCAGCATCCGGCAAACCTACCACAGAAAAGCGTCCTACCTCCTCCACTTTTTGCACATCGGACTCCACCTGCACTTCATAACCGGTGATCCCGGTGACAGCCGCTGAATGAAGACGAGTAATCATAATCCCTTATTTCACGATGACAGTTGAACCAACCGATAGTTTTTCGAACAGGATACTGCAAGCCTCCGGCGGGATACGCACGCAACCATGCGAGGCTCCACTGCGATACACACTTCCCACGTGCATACCGATCGCACCGTTGAAACGCATCCAGTAAGGCATAAGAGCGCCTTTGAAATGCGTGCCCTTGGGCGCTTTTTGCCACGATGCGGCATCCTCTTTTACGACGACGTTATTGGCATCCACAAAACTTCCATAGCTACCGGAGCGATGTTCGCGTTTCTTCTCGGTGATGTGGAAAGTGCCACGCGGGGTTTCATGCCCACCCACGCGCCCCGAACAGATGGGGAAGTCCATGGCGATTTGATTATTGATGTAGAGGCGACCTCGCTGGTCACGCAGCAGGATTTCCACACGCGATTTACGCGGGTTGTGCTGCTGTAAGGCAGCGCCACGCCACATATCGCGCGATTCTCTGTAAGTTGGGCTGGCGATAAATTCTTCAAAAGTTCGCGGCACCATTTTGTTGCGACTGGCAGCCTCCATCTCCGCACCGCGGCGATATGCATCTTCCGGTGTTTCTTGGTGGCTGCATGCGCTCAACAGCACCGCCACTCCTATGATGAGCAAGTGATCCTTCATGCTTCTCTATACATTTCCAATCTCGCAGCAAATTCACGCGGCAGAATTGCGCGCACCACCACATCGTTCCCTTCGTATTCCGTGCTCAGCACCTTTCCGTCGCGGTGCATGATGGCAACAATCCGGCTCTCCGCCTGCGGTATGCGGTAGGTCTGCGTTTTGACACGGTGGGAGAGCATCTCTACACACGCATTGAGCAGCTCAGGTATTCCCTCGCCACACCTGACGCTCATGCGCAGGCAAGCACACTTCTCCGCGGCCACAGCGAGCTTTTGCATGGCCTGCTTGCTCATTGCCGGATCCAGCAAATCCGCTTTGTTGCCCACCACAATCATGGGCTTTTCCCCGGCTCCGAGTTCTTCGAGCACTTCGCAGGTAGTCTCATAGTGTCTTTGCGCATCCGGGTCACTCAAATCCACCACTTGTATCAGGAAGTCAGCCAGCACAGCTTCCTCGAGCGTGGATTTGAAGGCTTCCACCAAACGGTGTGGCAGATTGCGAATGAAACCCACGGTATCAGTAAGAACTAGTGGCTGACCATCGGGAAGCTCCAATTTCCGACTTGTCGTATCGAGCGTGGCAAAAAGGATGTCCTGCGCGAGTACGCCGGCATCCGTCAGCGCATTGAGCAAGCTGGACTTTCCCGCATTTGTGTAACCGACAATAGCGGCGGACGGGATACCTTGGCGCATGCGCTCTTTGCGCTGAGTGTTGCGTTGCTTGCGCACACTTTCTAACTCATCACGGATGGCAGTAATGCGCTCATGTGCAATCCGACGATCCACCTCGATCTGTTTTTCGCCCTCACCGCGGGCGGCAGCTCCCCCACCCTTACCGCCGCCGGAGCCCCCGCGCTGGCGATCCAAGTGCTTCCACATGCCAACCATACGCGGGAGGGCGTACTGCATGCGCGCCAAATCCACCTGCATGACCGCCTCCCGCGTGCGCGCCCTCTGGGCAAAAATATCCAGAATCACCTCTTCGCGATCCATCACAGGCAGGTCGGTGAGTTTTTCCCACTCGCGCTGTTGACCGGGACTGAGCAAATTGTCCAAAATGAGACAATCCGCATTCAATTGCTGCGCCAATTTCTGTATCTCTTCGGCCTTGCCAATGCCACACAAGTACTTGGCCTGCATTTCACGCGTCCACACCACACGACTTTCAGCTATCCCATAGCCCAAATTGCGTACCAAGTCCTGCAATTCCGCCAGCAAAGCCTCGCGCTCCTGCCGCTGCTCCCCGGGCATACCGATACCCACCAGAAGCGCGCGCTCCGGTTTCACCCGCGTCTCACGTACCTCAAAGGACATACCGCCCTCCTTTTATCAGTGAAAACTTTGTGTACGCGTCACCGGCACATCGCGCAAATAATCACTATTTCCCTTGCAGGGGCATTCTCCGCAGGAGCTCAGAACCACGCTCGCACTGAGAGCCCCCATAAGCGCATAAAAAGCTGTTTTCATACACCCACCATTCAACCCTATTCTCCGCAGAATTGCAAGCTCATTTTTCGAACACCAAGGCAACTGCATTGCAGTTGCCTATGTACGATGTACGAGGTACGAGGTACGATTTGGAAAGTGAGCGCGCCGGAGGCGCGGATTTTTTCGGATCATTAACGCATGAGGGATGGGATGAATGAGCCTAGAGAAGATTTTATTGGGACGCGTGTGTTGCTACCCCGATTTTTTGAACTTTAGCTTGACTTTGCTCGTCTTGCCTGTTAGCATTTCCCCATCCTGTGAGGATGAAGCGCATGAACGCTCAATACACAACACCTTGTTACCCCCCCCCGTGTTGACCACAATATATTGATATTGCGCGTGTTGCGTTTTCTCTTCTTTGTCTTTTTTGCCTCTTTTTTGCACAGGCTATTCCCTGTGTATTCTTGTTGAACAGCCAGAAAACCTATTTTTATGAATCATTCGATACAGACAATAGTATGCACACTGATATTCGGATCGCTTACCTTGGCCAGCTTGCAGAATACTGCGTGGGCGGAATACAAGCCGGTCGATGTTTCCGATATCAAGGGAGATCAACGAAAACAGCTTTCGGAACTTGTCAGGATGATGGGAAGAATGTCGCCTCAATCCCGGGACGCATTTCTGTGTGAGCAGCTGGGTCTCTGCTTCGCTGCGGATGGTTCGGGCACCATGTGGTATGACAACGGTCCAAGAACGAATGGCTCGAAAGCTTTTTTCGTGGGCAGAAGTGGGCGCCCCTTGCCTTTTGACCAAGCGTTCAGAGGAAATTCTGACTGGGACAAATGTTACGGGATAGCTTCTCAAATTAATCAAATCAAGGCAGGAGCCGCTCTAAGCCTTTTTACGAAGGACATCAATCGCATCGCGTGCAACACGGCTAAATACTTGATGAAGGAGCTGCCGGATGAAGTGCGCTGGTTATTGCTGGCTACGCTGGATAAAAAGCTCTACTATCAGGATGGCAAAAGCGCCTCTGCCCAGGAGCCGCACACGATCACTTTGGATAGCGGTAACAAGTATAGAGCAACGGGAGATTGGAATGGCTATTTCGTGGGAGCTAATGGGAAGGAAGAAAAGGCGTGGGATGCCATTCGGCCAGATGGGAACATTAACTGGTGGTACGCACGCTGGGGTAATATCGTACTGGCCTGCGGTGATCTCGTTGGTGCACGGGATATTCTCGCTCTCTTCCCGGACGAGGTGAAAGCGATGCGTAAGCATTACAGAAAGAAGCTTGCTCAGATGAAAGAGCAGAAGAGTGAGACCAATAAGGCTTTGCTGACAGCGGCGGATGAGATGCTGGCCTCGCTCCCGAATGAGGATTTGAAATACGCAAAAATAGCGGCGGCCATCGGGCTTTATTACCAAGATCACGGTAATGCCGGGTATAACCACGGTTACGGCCGGTTGAATTCAAGTGTGACAATCTACCTACCGAATGGAGAAAAATGCAAGGATGTAGCTGGTTGCGATCCTGGCATCCTACAGCAAATTCCCCACGAAGCGATTTTGGAGCACTACAGAGAACCGATCACACAGATG
>CANPYO010000031.1 GCA_947588645.1 uncultured Akkermansia sp.
GGTGTAATGGAGCAAAACAGCAAACACCTTTTTTGGCTCCTTGTAAATTTCTATGGGATGCCAATGATTTACGATTTTCGATGGACGATGAACAATATGGGGAATTCGCGTGCGCTGCGCGAGAATGGAGGTTTATTTCAGCGAGTAAGAGGATTTGTCAAAAGCGGCACGCATGGCATCGACTTCGGCTTGGAAACTTTCGTTGACAGCATCCATCCCCGCCACATTAGCGCAGTAGTACAGGATGTGCCAACGAGTCAGCCAAGTGTTCCAATCGACGGCGGCAGCCTTCGTAATTTTCCCAGTTTTGTCGAAGTAAAAGAGATTGGAGTCGGTGATTCGGGCGGTTGTTCGGAACATTCCGCTGTCCATACGGGATTCGACTTCTTTCTCGTGGTAGGCGGCAGACTTGTCCATATGGAAGAACAGACGGTTGTTTTCTGCGAGCCAGGTAGCACGAAGATCAGAAGGCATAGAGGAGAGGATAAAACGGGACGTCTCAGTGGCGATCGCCTTCAGATCCTCGTCCAGGGCGACGGCAAGAGCAGGATAACCGGCGGATTGGGCAGCGGCTGTGGCTGCTTGCCATTCTGCGGCCTTCTTATTCGCAATTTCCGTCAATTTGTGCTCCTGACCATCTGCTCCCACAAAGAAGGCCTGCTCGTTCGCCTCGTGCGCTTGGGCGTAAGCGGTAGCCTTACTGTGGGAATAGCAAAAGCCCAGTTTTTCGGCTATCCACGCACGAAGCTGATCGCCAGACAAGCTTTTGACAACGCGCAGCGCCTCGTTCAACTGCTTTTTAGAGACTTCAGCACCGGCAGTTTCGGAGCCGGCAGAGGTGGCTTTGGCTATCTCATTGGCAGCGGAGTCTTTATCGGGAATGTTTCCCGGGATCAATTTGAGGAGTTCTTCCTTGCCGAGAATGTGCGCGCACAGATAAGCGAGGCGGATGGTTTGCCTATAAGGCACATCAAACTTAGCGATGGAGCTGTAGGGGCATTCCTTACCGGTTGAGTCAATGAAGTAGGCTTTATCCCCGAGTACGTTCGCCCGAGGAATGCTCACTTGGTGATTGGCTGCCTGGATGTCAATGTTTGTCGTGCCATCCACCGCAGGTTTTCCATCGTGAGTTGTCAATTGATCCGCAAATTCGGCGCGCAAAGCGTCGCGCAACAGGGAAGGCATACTCTCAAAGCGATCCTTGGCCATGAAAGAGGCCATGAGCGAGACTTCTTCATGAAAGTGTTCCAGCAGGGCGGCGTGCGGTATATTGTGCAGGAAGTCACGCGCCGGACGTGTGTCGCCGGTACCTTTCAGTCCGCCGGTTATTTTGCCATTGCAGAGGAAGATTTTTACATTTGGGTCAAGCCATTGATAGGTACCATTAAACCCCGCTTCGTTTGGGTGTTTGTAATACAGGCCGACGGCCTCCGCGATAAACGCTTGTCGCTCTTCAGCAGGAAGGGGAGAAAGCAAATCGTCTGCCTCAGTCAACATACTTTTTAACTTGACCTCGAATTCCTTTTTGGCAGTAGCAGCCTGTTCTTTACTGTTGCTGCGCATTTTATCTATTTCAGCTGGATAGAGAGCAAGGATCTCCTTGGCGCCGATGAGATTTTCGCATCGCCACACCACTTGCTCCCAGCGCCACCATTTCTTTCCTCCGTCTTTGTCGTACAGCTCGCTCAACTCATGAGCGATGCCTGCCGGATCCACAAAGTACACGTTCTTCCGCTTAGGGGCGCGGGTTGTGACAGGTATTCCGCATTCCATGGTCTGATTTACTTCATCTCCCATGCTGGCGCTGGAGCCATCCTCTTGGTAAACAAGGTCAGCCATGGAAGCAAGAATAGCCCAACGTAGCTCGTCCGGCATTGTTTTGAGCAAATAGCGAGCCGTATTGCGCGCCGCTTTATCTGCATCCTTTTTAAGGGGAGCTAACGCAACCTCCGTTTCGACTTTGGCAAAGGCGTTGTACGCGCGATCCCATTTTTCCGGATCATAGGCGCCGTGGGCGACTCCCCAGTTGACAGCCCGTCCTGCGCTATTCACAAAATAGGCGTCGTGCCATGTGCCCGGTTTGCCGTCATCGCAGCGCATCCCCTGGCTTCCATCTCGCTTGAAACATAGTCCTAACTGTTCGCAGATAAAGGCCATTTTTGAATCTTTCGGGAATGAGTTGACGCGCCGCTGTGCATCGGTGAGTTGCTTACGCTGCGCAGGAGCGAGACTACTCTGCGTCGTTGTCTTCGAACTTGTTGCGGCTACTGTGTATGTGGCGCACAGAGCCAAGAGTAAAGCAACTACGAGCCAGGTGCAAGACACCCCGGGCACGTTCAGTGTGGGTCTGTTCATTGTAGTGTCGGGTTGGTGGTAATGGTATTTTTCTTAAGATGCCGAACCCCTATACACTTCTCATCGCATCCAAAGCTCTCTCAGACATAGACTTTTCTTGCGCGTTTGTCAAGTTGCTTTTTCTCATTTTAACGGATGATTTTTATTTTTGCTTTCTGCGTCTCCATTTATCTCTAAGGGTCGTGAGGCGACTCCAAAGCAATAGGCAATGGGGTGCCTACGAGTTAACCCGGCATAGCGTAAAGCGTAACAGCAAATGTTTTCCTCCTATCAACGCACCATCATTTCAAGAATTCCGCTACCACCGGTTCGACAATCCCGCGCAACGCGCGCGATTTCCAAATCGTACCTCGTACCTCGTACATAGGCAGCAGCCTACGGCTGCTGCCTTGCCTATTGGGGGTGCTTTTTCTTGGGACGGATGTGTTTTTTGTGAGGGTGGAATTGACAAAACAGTTGGAGTCTGGTAGAATCTGTTTATGGGAAGAATCCTGACAGGTATAGCCGTGGCATTGTTCGCGGTAATGGTGGCAGGAGCAGACGTCGTGAGTGAGCTTCGTCCGACGATTCGTGACGTCGCGCAACAGAGTGGCGTGGATCCCGTGTTGATGGAGGCGATTATCAGACACGAGTCAGCAAATGCCACTTCTCGTGCGGCACGCACGAGGAACAACTTGGCGGGGATTATGGGAAGGCGAGGACAGCGCTCCTATGCCAGCAAAGAAGACTGCGTGAAACACCTCGGCTCTATCTTGGCGAAATATAAGGCGCGCGGGCGCGTGACTGTGGCACAGATCGGACGTATTTATTGCCAGACGCGGAGCCCATGGACGTCCTGTGTGCGTACCTTCATGAACAATATTCGCCGGGGTCGTTGGGGAGACGCCAGCATCTACGGTCAGATGGACGTTTCGCAGAAGGGCAAATCCTGACTTTGGACGCGGCTGCTCTTGCAAAGTCGTCCTCTGTTTTGCACATGCGCTCGTTCTCTTGGTTCCTCTTTGCCGGAGAGCCGGGGAACGCGGGAGTGCGTTTTTCATGGGAGCCTGAGTCGCAGAGCATTGGATTGTTCCGCATCAGGCAGTATTTCCAGCAGAGTAAAACTGTTGCTTTCCAGCCCGTCCATCACCTCCAAATCGGCTTCGGAGCGGATGAGGTAGTACTCTGCTCCGAAGAGGCGAGCAAAGTCTCGGAGCTCGTGGTGCAATGGCTGGGCGATGAAGTCGCGCAGCTCGGCATTTGCACAGGGAGATGTCATTCCAGCCCCATCATTATTCAGCACGGCCACCACCCGTTTACCGGGAGCCAGTTGCGGCAAAAATTGAGCCGCAGACGTATCGCGCATCAGAGCAATATCTCCTACAAGCGCGACGGCGAAGCAATTATCCACGCAGTTGCCCAGAAAAGCGGAAAGGGCGCCATCGGAACCGCCTGACAGTTGAGCGCTGCGCACGTAGAGCGTGGAAATGCGCAGTTGAGCGTAGTTATTCCAAAGTTGCGTGGCGCTTGGACTGCCCAAGTAAACTACATCCGCCAAGCAGGCGTGCTGCGAGAGGGCACGCACCAACGCCGCGTCACTCTCCGGGTAGGAGAGCAACAGTTCCTCCACCAATGCGGCGTAGCGATTTCCTCGGGTGTGGTACCCGGACGAATCCCCAATATGCGGCACATCATCCAGCGCTCTAACAATCTGCTCCGGCTCTCCCTCGATGACAGCACTGGGGCGTTTCAGTCCGGAAAAACCCGACCTCGTGATGGAGAAGACGCGAGTGCCAGGCATTTCCTCTAGCGCGCGCCAAAAAGGACAGGAGGGCACAGAGCCCACGCGCAGCACGTTGAGAGGAGGTGTATCAATTAACACATCACTGCCACCACTGAGTAGGAGATTGCCTATCTTTTCGCGCAGACCGCTCGCAGCATCTGCAACTACCGGCACGCGCAAAGTGCGCGCCAGCCACAAGGCAGATTCCTGCTCGTCAGGATCCAACGCCCCCAGCAGCAGCACTAGGTTCTCTTGCCGTGCTTCAAATCGAAGGAGATGCGATAAGTCTGCCAGGGAGCCGCGAAATGGGGGACGCAGGGGGGCATCTGCTATTTCCGGAGCGAGCTGTTTCGGCGAGGTTCCGAGAGGCGCGGGAGTACAGCGCAGGAAATCCTCTACGCAGCAGAGACGCAAGTGCACCGGAAAGCCATCCCTGCACACGTCCACCATGTCCGGAAGCGCTGATATATCGCAGGGCATATGCAGGGTGATCGTGGGGGCGTAGAGCCCGAACAGGCCATCCTGCTCAATGCGTCCAAAGGCTCCCGCAGCATCAGCTGGCTCCAAATCATCCAGTGTCACCAACACCATCGGTCGACGCTCGTAAAAAGCCTCCATCACCGCAGGAAGGGCATCAGCGGCGTTTGCTCCACTGCCCAGAACCACCCCGACGCCACGTCCGGTTGCCTGCATGCGTCCCAAGGCAAAGAAACCGGCGGAGCGTTCATCTTGAACCTGCCAACGGTGCACACTGGGGCATTCGGACAAGGCTGTAAGCAGGGGTAAATTGAGTTCACCGGGGCAGCATACCCACTCTGCGATACCTGCTTGGGCGCAATTGGCAATCAATCGATCCATTTCCTAATGTGCAAAAGTGGTTCCATAAGCTATTTACCATGTGAACGTGCAAAATGCAAATTTATTTGCGTGAAGACCAGGGCGAACGCATTAGAAAATGCGTTTGCCTATGTACGATGTACGATTTGGATTATAGCGCGCCGGAGGCGCGGGGAGGCGAAAACTGCCGACGGCGTAAGGCAGTTTGGCCAAAAGCGGTAGCTTTTGCCCCGCAGGGGCGAAAACTCGTGGGGCGGCTGTGAGTTAACGTACATCCAACATCGTACATAGGCGGCATTTTGCCGCCTACGATTCGACAATCCCGCGCAACACGCGCGAACTTTCCAAATCGTACCTCGTACATAGGCAGCAGCCTGCGGCTGCTGCATTGCCTATTGGGGGTACTTTTTCTTGGGACGGATGTGCGTTTGCCCTGTTCTTCAAACAAAAGACTTGATTTTTGAGAGGCAAATTGCATAATGAAAGAGCGAGGAATTCGCAAACTGAGTTATGAAAACCTTGAAGAGATTTGTACTGGTTGGGGCTCCGGCGTCCGGAAAGGGGACGCAGTCATCTTTTTTGTCGGAGAAGTATGATTTGAAACCGTTGAGTACGGGGGCTCTTTTGCGTGCGGAGGTGGCGTCGCAAAGTGCACTGGGGCTGGAGGCTAAGAAGTACATGGATGCGGCGCAGTTCGTGCCGGATGAGGTCGTAAACGGAATCGTGGCTCAATGGCTAGGGGATAACAGGGATTGTGGTTGCTTGTTGGATGGATATCCGCGAACGGTAGCTCAGGCGCAAACGTTGGATTCGAATCTGGAAAAACTTGGGCTGGCGGTGGATATTGTGGTGTATCTGAATGTGGCTCCGGAGTTGATTGAGGCTCGCATGCTTAAACGCAAGGCGTGTCCGAAATGCGGGGAAACGACACGCAATGGGGAGGAACTGTGTCCAAAATGCGGCACGCCGATGATCGTGCGCACGGACGACAATCCCGAGGCGTTTGCAAAGCGCCGCAAGGACTACGAGACGCTTACACTGCCGGTGGTGGAACACTACCGTGGACAGGGGAAAGTGGTGCAGATTGATGTGACCGAGGAAGGCGAACCGGAAACTGTTTCTGCTCGTATCGCCGCTGCCGTAGCTGCCTACTGCGGTATGTAAGATGCTTTATTTCAAGAAACGAAGTAGAAGCCACCCGCGTGATCTGTTGCGGGTGGTTTTCTATATTTTCTTGCGCAGAGGAGATGGGTAGATGTAGGATGCGCGGTTGATGAAAACGAGACTTCTTATACCACGTACTGTCCTGCTGGCTGCGCTTGTGACGTTGCTCCCCGTGCAGGGAAACGAATCCCCCCGGGAAATCTTCACGAAGTTATCTGCACCGACAGAGCCGGTGCCTATGCAGGAAAAAGCGAGGGCAGAGGCGATGCCGGCGCTTGCTTTCTTGCCAGCAGAGGCAGAGTTCGTGCTCGCTTTGCGTGACGCCGCCAGCAGCACCCGAGAAATAATGCGCTTACTGGACTGTCCTATGGATGAAGGCCAGAAAAGCTGCATGGAAAGTATTGCAAACGCCGCACTCGTGATTGGTAATGGACCGGGAGGATCGCCGCAGGAAGCACTGCCGATTCTCATGTACGCCGCACGAACACAGAGTATGAATCGCTGCGAAGTCCAGTGGTGCGAACGAGCAAAACCAGAACTTGTGCCAGCCATACACCGAGCTTTCCGCAAGCAAGCCGCTCTCGCTAAGAGTGAGCTGTTGAACGCATTGGAACGGTTTCACTTGGCGCCCATCTATTACGCTGCAACACCGCGACCGGGAAGAGAGAGTGATTTTGCCTCAGCCCATGCACAGATGGTTGAAGGACTCAAGAAGATCGCCTCGCGCGAAGATGGGGTACATTTTGTGCAGCATGGTCCATACACCGGATTGCGTATGTCACAGCTGCGTGCATGGAAGCTCATCACAGGGGAAGAGCCCCAAGATGCGGAGTTGCGACTTGCGTTGGAACAGCGGGAACTCTATTTGCTCACGATGATGGTGCAAAATGCCGCATTGAGCATCCTCTGTGAAAGTCCAGCGGATATATCATTGCCGGCATCTCCCGAGTTTTCAATGCTCTATTCACCCAAACTGGATCGTTGTGATCCACATGCTCACCACATGATCGCTACGGCTTGGATGAGCTCCGCGCTTTCCACGACCATGCGTGCCTCCTCTCTTCTGGGACGCTTGAGCATGGCTCAATCTGTGGTGAGCACCCTACGGGAAATATCGATGGAAGACCCGGCAAATCGACGCGCGTACGAGTCGGCGTCCGCCGGGGTAGCAAGTCTTGCGCTGTGTCCGGGAGCATTGGATGCCGCTAGTACGCCACTCACCATACAAATGTGGCAACAGGAGCATGATGTGATCATCGAAACGGTGGGGGGCGCACAGGGAATGACCTTTGAGCCCGGTAAGCTGCGACTCGTCTCCGAAGCTACGTCACCAGGCACATTCTTCTACATGGAAAGTACAGCCTTTGACACCCCACATTTTGCTGATTGGATGGCATGTCGCACAAAATTGCTCGCCGCGGTGCCGGATATCTGCAACGGCATTGCATTGACCCTGCGCAAGAGCGAACGCGGCACAGCCGAAGCATGGGCTTACTATATGCGCTTGCTGTCTGAAGATGTGGAATCGTTAGGGCAGGCACTGGAAACTCTCAGCACAGGCATGGGTGCGCCTTTTGCTGTTGTGGGTGCCGAGGTAAGTCAAAACGACAGCCCCGCTGCAGCATGGGCCATAGGTGCGGCTGCGAAAAATCGTGAGGCTATATCTGACGGTTGGCAACAAATCCTGAAGAGTCTTGGACATGCCCTCGGGAAACTGGGGCTTCCTCCCATCCTTGTTCATGCCTTCCCAACCGAGCATAAAAAGCTCGGCGATCAGGCCGACAGCTATTCCCTTACAGTGCCATTCAGCGCAGGACGCACGTTGCCCTCTGTGGCGCTCAACAACGGCTATTTTGTGTTGGGAAACAACGCGATCTTGAATGAACGGCTGCTTATGGAAGCCAAGGGGGAGGTGCCTTTCACCGGCGCCGTCAATTCTGTGCATGTGCCGACCATGGCTCGCGTGTTGAGGGCATCAATCCTTCCGTTGATGGAGGATTCTCCTTGTGCAGCGCGCATTGCAGGCTTTGTGCAACGCCTTGCTGAGCGCGTGGAATGGCTTTTCTCCACGTCCACTATTGATCGCGGTTTGCGTACAGCCCGTGCGCGCATGACGCTACTTCCGGAGAAAGAGGAAGAGCAAAGCGCGTCAGAAGAAGCGCCTCAGTCTACTCCTCAAGCTCAACCTGAGCCGCAGCAATAAGACCGTCCCTCTTCACCCTCCGTCATTGAGATGACGGAGGGCAGGGGGGAGCAGGGCACATCCATCCCAAGAAAAAGCGTTCCCAACACGCAAACTATTTATGATTTGGGAAGAACGCGCGCGTTACGCGGGAAAGACTCCGGTGTGACGACTCTTCTGACTTGGCTCTGCACTGCAGTTGCCTCATGAACACGCGTTCGCAACTGCTTTGCAGAATTTGCGCGCAAGCGCAGGAACTTCCCAAATCGTACATCATAAATGGCAATCGCATTTTCTAATGCGACCGCCCTGGGCAGGAGTGATGACGATTTTACATGGCGCTGGGTTTTCGGCGTCCGTGAGATTCGTCTTCCCAGTTTGGGGTCAAGTATTTATGAGCACAAAGCTCCTGCAATTCGGCAGGAAATAAGGGCCAGGGTATGGCATCGTTCACCATGCTCACCTCTGAGGCGAGCATATGAGCAAAATCAACTTCCCACCCGGGATGAGGAGAGCATTGCTGAATGAGCCCTTGGTGCAGTACAGCTCCACGGGAGCGGCGTTGCCCGGCGCCCGCCAGTTTATGCCCATCGGGATCCACAATATCGCTCGTCACGGGGCTTGCCCAGCATGCGCGACCGCCGGGAGGGGCATCGTGGGAGAGTAACGCGCATTTCACTCCGGCCTTTTGCAGAGCCTGAGCCAAAGCTCCGTGTATGTGCTCGTACAGCACGGACGACTGTGGGTGAGGAGGAGCAGTCGCAGGTGGAGCGGGAAGAGTCAAGGTGTAGGTTATGCCGTGTCGGTGATCTACAATGCCGCCCCCCGTCCAGCGGCGGATGTATTGGGATGCTCCGGGAAAAATGGAGCGCGCTGTGACCGCTGAGTCGAAATAGCCGAAGCTCACGCACGCATCCCGCCATCCGTATATACGCAGCCAAGGCTCCGATTGCCGCAGCAGCAACTCATCCGTGGCCATATTTTCATAGCCGCTACGCGCAGTGGGATCTATCCACAGCCGCAATCGCGCCAGACGAAACCCGCTCGGCGCCGCGCTCTCCATGGAGCTGAGAGGTTGATGCATATCCGACCTCATTGCAAATCAAAGGGGCATGGGAAGAGAAACGGAGCGCGAAAATGACTGTGTGTAGCGCGAGAAAAATTCCTCCAAATTGGGAGCGTGGCGTTGTCCAAGGCGCACCTGCTCCACAAGAGCCACACCCTCCTCGGTGAGCACAGTTATGGAAATCTCCGCGGATACAATACGAGCATTTTCCAAGCTATCGCCCTCGGCATCGGCACGGTCGCTATACAGCCGAAAACGGCTTTTACCTTTTTTTGCTGTGCTGGAGAGAATGGGAATGCTCACTGTCTGGTAGGAACTCTCCCCTTCGTCGTCGCTTCCGGATGCGTTATTGATATGCTGGACATTGAGAAGCAGATTGAGTTCCACGATATTCTCGCACAAGAAGCGCTCGTCCTCCTGCGGTTCAAATTGGGCGTAGCGAGTCTCCAGGTTCTCGGGTCCCAGTACTCGTTCATAGGTGTCGCGCGGTGTAACGACGTGACGGTAGAGGGAGAAGAGGGGAAAGGATTCGGTATCGCCCTTGCGCGAGGGAATGTTGAGAATGTGGTCGCGAAATTTGAGTCGGTAAGAGACGGTGCTCACGTCGCCCTGCGTCTCAGGCTGGCTGGAGAGCAGAGAGCGGTAGCCGTTGCGTTTGGAGTTAGTGGCGCTCACGGAGGGATTACGATCCGGTGGACAGGCAAAGAAGATGAGACGAGCCGATTTCGGGATGCTGAGTCCGTTAGGAACACCGCGCATCGCTCCATCCACTTCCGCATACATCCATTGGAAATCTTTGGCGCCAGATCGTATCTGAATAGATTCGAGGTCACGCGCCATCGTTCGCAGGGCTAAACGGGCAGTGGCCGAGGTTGTCGTATCTTGGTGTATGGATTTCCAGAGGGTTACGCCCTGGTTGGTAAGTTGCATAATCACCACAACCAAAATGGCAGTGATTGCCATAGCCGTAATGAGCTCCACCAAGGTGAAGGCTCGTCGAAACTTCTTGCTGCATAAAGATTTGTATGTCATATCCGGAAAAATGATCAATCAGCGGCGAATGGACATGTTTGTCGAGAAAATGGGGCGCCCCACGCGTGACCACGGGCGGTTCTTATAACGCTCCGGATTGGGGGGAACCATCAGGTAAAAATCAGCCCGGAAAAAAATGGCACCTCCCCAGGGATTTTGTTCTGATTCCCTGGAAAAATATTTTTGCGGAGAAGAGGCCTTGGAAATAGTACCCGGTGTTCTGGAGAGTTTGTATTTGCCGGTGTTGTCGGGTTCGATCTGAGTCAGCTTGACGAGAAAGACGGGGCCGACGGCATTCACGATATCCTTGCGATGAATCGGGTCATCCATGGTGCAGGCGATAGAGACGAGCTGGGTGTCTCTCCCGGGACGGCTTTCCATGATAGGGATAGGAGGAAAAGTGCCATCGGCGCGCTGCGTCGCCGCCGTGTCAGCTCGATATGAAAAGATTACCACAGATGTGGAAGGTTTAGAGGAAGCCTGTATCCAGTAGAACCCCTTATCAAATGCACAGGTGTATCTGCCGGGGGCAGAACTTTTGCTGTTTCGGGCTCGCTCGCTTTCTCGCACCGTGTTGAGTTCTGCACGCAGGATGCTCACCACGCGGTCGGACTCCTGCTTAGTAAGAGCCTTCTGCACCATGCCGCGAGCCGGCACAAATACGGTCAGAAAGATGGAGATGAGCATACCGATGAGCGCCACGGCCAACAGGGTCTCCATAAGCGTGAAACCTCTGACGCTGTTCTGGTGTATCTTATTCATAAGGCCAAAATCAAATTATTCAAACATCTGCGAGCGGGTGCGCAGCGGTGTGGTGTAGCCGGCAGGCCATATAACCAGCCCCTTTACACCAATGGGGCGATGTTGCTTGTCCTGTTGCAGAGGCACTAGCCCATCCGTAGATCCCCTTCCGGTGCCCCGGATGGCATTCACGAGGATGATGCGTTGGGGTTGCGATGGGGATGAGGGATCTGCCCCCGGCGCCACGAAATGTCCCTTTTCATCGAACTCAAAGTAATACACGCGAGTTTTCTTTTTGGCGCCGATGGGCGAGAGACCTGAGCCAATCTTATTCCTTGATCCCTCCGCCCAGGAAAGAGACTTGCTGAAGGTGGGAGAAAAATACACTCCCGCGGGCAGCATAGCACCGGCGGATGTGGAAACCCATTGACCTTGGATGGAGACGTCTGAGGCGTCGTAGGAGCCGTTTTCCTTAGAATTGCGCTTGAGCATTTGAACGACCATGTAGCGCAGGTGGCGGGAGTTCTCGCTGGTGTCGGAGGGATCATTGACGATGACAAGTCGCGTATAGGTGTCATTCCCCTGGGCGGTGGCTCGCGCCTCTTCAATCATACTGGCTAGTAAGTCCACTCCGGAATCCAGTGTGCGCCCGGTGCCCGGGTTTCTCAACACAGTGGATGCCAACGTCATCATAATGCCTATGATTGTCATGACAACCAACAGTTCAATGAGCGTGAACGCAGATTTACCCCCGGCGTGTTGCTTCTTCATAGATCAAAGCGGCTAGCAGTTTGATTTTGTCTTTTCCCTCTTTTACCAAAAATTGACTTCCTCTTCAATCTTTTTTTAAGTGGAAAATCAGGAAAAACCACATCCGTCCTATGAAAAACGCGACTCGTTTTACAATTTTGGAAACTGCGGTTGTCTTAGCGCCGATTTCAGGGCAAACGCATTCGTCAATCGTAAATGGACGCCATCAGGCGCCATCGTCCGAGCATCGCTTCATGAATAAGTGTCCTTATCTGCTTCGACTCCTCGCACAACGCACACATTATTAATAAATCGCAAATCGTACCTCGTACATCGTAAATCGTACATAGGCAAGCGCATTTCCTAATGTTCTTGCCCGGTCCTGCGGATTGATGCGGTTGACTTATGCGAAAGGATTGAGTATAGTGAACACGTGTCCCTGTGGGACAAAAAGGTATAACCATTTCTAGAAGATGAAAACGCAAAAGAGAGTTTTAATTATGATGGCGGAGGGTTTTGAGGAGATTGAGCTGATTGCTCCGGCAGACATCCTGCGGCGTTTGGGTGTGAGTGTCACCTTAGTTGGGGTGGATGCCCCTACGGTGCGCGGCGCTCACGGGATTTGCCTTTTTGCTGACCGACAGTTGGAGAACATACGCGCTGAAGAATATGATGCCGTCATCGTGCCCGGAGGCGGGGCAGCGTGGGCGTTAGCAAAAAATCCGCGTGTGCTCCAACTACTTCGCGATATGCACTCAGCTCAACCCTGCAAGCTCATTGCCGCCATTTGTGCAGCGCCCATGGTACTGGCAGCTGCCGGGGTTCTGTCTCGGGAACAGCAGGTGACTTGTTACCCCTCGCCGGACGTCATGCAGGCAGTCAGAGCCACAGCTACGCTCGTGCGAGAACCGGTAGTGTGTGGCGATGATTTAGTAACCGGCATGGGACCGGCCTGCGCACTTGATTTTGGCTTCGCTGTCGGTGCCAAACTTGTGGGCGCTGAACAGGTTTCTCAACTTCGCCGCGATATGTGCGCTACCATTTGCAGCGAGACAGCTTTAGGAGGCTCGTGATGCAGGGAGTAGAGACACATTACTGCGCGAATGGGCTGCCTTTGCTCATCTGGGAGAGGCATGACGCCCCGGTGGTTTCTGTACGCATGGGAGTTGGAACGGGTGCTATGCTGGAGGGGACATACGGGGGAAGCGGCATCTCGCATCTCACGGAGCATATGGTATTCAAAGGAACGCGAGAGAAAAGCGCGGCGCAGCTTAACGAGTACGTGGCATCGCTCGGCGGCATTTGGAATGCGTACACCGGCAGCCGTTATACCGTCTATCACATTGATGGCCCGTCTCGGCATTGGAAACCTTTCATGCACCAGCTCGTGCAGTTGACCTTGCACCCGACTTTTCCGCTGGAGGAGTGGGAGAGGGAGCGTGACGTCATTCGTCGTGAAATGGACATGTGCGCCGATGATCCGGAAGAGGCCATGCAGCGCGCCTTGGCGGAAACTCTTTACAGCGGGCATCCCGCGCAATACCCGGTGATCGGATTGCGCGGCATATTTGATGCCCTGCGGCATGAGGACTTGCTGCGCTACCACGCTGAGTGCTACGTCCCGGGAAATATGTTCATGATTGTGGTGGGGGACGTGCGGACAAAGGAAGTGGTCGCGGCAGCGCAAGAGGAAATGTGCGATGTGCCGCCCCGCACTTGGCTACAGCCTCCTTGGCCGACTGAGGCGCGCCAGTGGGGAAATCGCGTATGCCGCCGGGAGTTCGCACAGAGTTTCAGTTCTCTTTGTCTCGCATGGCGGATTCCGAATTGTCAACACCCCGACATGGCTCCGTTGAGCATGTTGGCCGGTATTCTTGGTCATGGTCGCAGTGCCTGGCTGCAGCGCATTTTTCACGATGAACGCGCGCTGGCGCATGACACGGCTGCTTACCTCATGCCTCATGAGCCGGGGCAGGGCGCCATCGTTGTTCGGGCAGATGTTGATCGCGTCCGGCGTGATGAGCTGCGAGATGCCTTGCTAAGTTACATTCATGATCTTCCTGATGATGATTTTACGGATGCGCTGACGCGCGTAAAAAAGTATTTCCTTGTGCAACGGACTAAGGAGATGTCAACCATTACTTCTGCTGCCGATGTGCTTACGAGCACGTGGTGTACAGCGCATAATACCAGTGCTTATGAGGAATGGGGAGAAGCGTTGCAGCGCGTGACTGCACAGGACGTGCAGCGTGTTACACGCCAATATTTACTCTCCCCCTGCGTTACGGAGGTGAGCGTGGATCCAACGGGTAGCAACTCTTCGTCCCAAATGTCTGAAAGAAAAGAGACTACAAGAAAGCCCCGTATCACGGAATTGCCTAACGGCCTGCGCTGTATAACGCAGACTATCCCTTCATGTCAACTTTTGTTCATCTCCTTGGCCGTGGGGGGCGGGGTTCGGGCGGAAACTGCCGCGCGAGCCGGTATATCAACGCTGCTCGCTGAGGTGATGCCCATGGGCACGAAGACGCTCAACACTGAAGAAATAGCGACTCGGGTGGAGTATGCTGGCGCTTCCTTGCACTCCGATGCCGGCAATAATAGCGTGATATTTTCTTTGCGATGTCTGCCGCAGGATGGTCCCGACATGCTCCGCTTGTTGGCGGATGTGGCTCTGCATCCGGCACTGAATGAGCATAGCGTATCCCTGGCACGCGAAGATCAATTGGCTTGCCTGCGCGAAGAATTGCTTTCTCCCGTGTGTGTCGCGCGTCGCGAATTGCTCTCGCTCTGCTACGGGTCGGCTCCCTACGGGTTGCCTTCCACAGGCTCACTGCGCAGCGTCAGTTCTCTGACCTCAGCCAAGCTTCGAAGCATGCACAGTCGCTTGTTCTGCGGGAGCAATGCGGTATTGTCGTTGGCGGGAGCCGTGGATGCGCGGCATCTTTTACCCATTGTGAGGCAGGTGTTTGGAGAGATGCCACGTGGAGAAGCTCTGGGCACAAAGGCAACTCCGCTCATGCGCGCGGGAGAGAGGCAGTGCTGCCCCGCGGAACCAACACACCAGGCCGCATACGCGCTCGCTATGCCCGGGTTGCCCCTGCGGCACAAGTGGCAGCCCATGCTCGCCCTGTTGGATGAATGGTGCTCGGATATGTCCGGACCGCTGTATGCCGAACTGCGAGAGAAGCTCGGTCTGGTTTACCATGTGGGTTCAGAGATTGTGCAGGGTGTGGATGCGGGATGCTTCTTCGTGCAGCTTGAGACTTCTCCGAAGTTACTCCATCCGGCGCGTGCCGCTTTGCTTTCCGCTTTGGATACTATGGCGCGACGCAACATCTCAGAAGATGAGCTGGAGCGAGCGCGCGCTACTGCCATCTCCTCCTGTTTGCTCAGTATGCAGTCGCCTGCGCGTCGTGCGTCTTCCATGGCGTTGGACCTCCTGCTGGGGCTGGGGGTGGATCATACCGAGCGCATGAGTAAGGCTCTTTCCGAGGTGACGCTGGGGGAGATGCGCCGCTTTGTTCGATACATTCTTTCTCCGCAGCGACCGCGCTGTTCGGTCAGCGTCTCCTCATCCTGCGAGCAACAGAAAAAAGCGCAGAGTTGATGAAGTCAACCCTGCGCGAAATCTATCTTGTATAACAAACGTCTCAGATGCCCTGGGCGGGAGTCCCAGTCGTTGTCGACACTGTCCCGGGAATCGGCTGAGCACCTTCGGCAGGAGCCGGAGTTTCCTTCGCGTCATTTTTGGGAGCCCTCTGGAATTTGAGGCGGTACTCCTCCAGCACTTCCTTCGCGGGCCGGGTGGCTATCGCCGCTAGTACCTCGTCCCTCAGAGCTAAGGCAGCAGCCTTTGCCCCTTCCTCGCCACCGTACACGCGGTCCGGTATGTAACGGGTGAACATCGTGCCTTGTCGGCTTATGCAAACTCTCCACCCTTGGAACGATGTTTTATCCCTTGTGTAGCGGGTGAGGTTCTTATCTAGGTACTGCCGGTGCGTTTTTTTTGCCATATTTTTTGTATTGCTATTCAGTAAGCAAGTCCTTTTTACCTAACTTCTCAGCTGTTGTCAACAACTTTTTTAGGCCAGTGTTAACTGTTTTGTCACAGAGAACGTTCATTCAACGGAGTGATGCCTTTTTGATTATTTTTGAAAAATTATCATGTCAACATAACAGCAAAAAGTAACGCGAGAATTCGCCTCTTCCCCGAAAAATTTCAGTTCGTGGAGAGGCTCCAAAATCGTAAATAGACGGCGCATAATCGCCCAGGGTCATCAGGCGTGTTGTACACCGTAAATCGTAAATGAGCAGCCGCAAGAAAGTTGCTTGGGGCCGTCGGTCGCTTTCAGCTAAAGATTCGCAGCCCCGTCGGCCGGATTTTTTCCAAATTCCAAAAGGTAAATGAATTATGCTACATCATGCGGCGATAACCACCTGTTGGGATTACTTTTTCTTGGGACGGATGTGACTCAAAACCCCTTTTTTCTTGCTGATTGAGCGAAAAAATGTGATAATCAGCTCGGATGGAGTATGAACTCATCATTGTCACCGGGGCATCCTCCGGATTGGGAGAGGGCTTTGCTGAGGCATTGGCGGGGCGGGGGCGCTGTCTGGTACTCGTAGCGCGTCGGCGGGAGCGATTGGAGGCGCTCGCCCAGCGGATGCGAGTGCTTCACCCCGGCGTGGAGTTTTTGTGTATTCCCTGCGATTTGGGGCAGGCGGAGCAGCGCGATGCGTTGCTCGAGCGGCTTCGCTCTCTCCCTCCCGGGCGCACTCTCTTATTGAATAATGCCGGGCTGGGTGATTACGGGGAGCTGGTCACCGCTCAGCGGAAAAAAATACGGCAACTCATGGAGGTGAACATGCTTGCAGTAGCTGAGCTGACGCATGGGTTGCTGCCACGTCTGCTACGGGATGGGGGGGACATCATCAATATCTCCTCGTTAGCAGCGGATGTCTTTCTGCCGGACTTTGCCCTATATGCAGCCAGTAAATCGTTTGTGGCCTCTTTTTCGGAAGCATTGCGGCTGGAGGTAGCGAGCCGGGGGGTGCGCGTGCTGGCCGTGTGCCCGGGGCCTGTGCATACAGAGTTCGGTTCTGTGGCGCAGCGTGTTGGGTTCGATCGTGGGGACATGCCGCTCAAATCGTGCTTTTACACACCGGCAGACGAAGTGGTACGCAGCTCGTTGCGGGCACTTGAAACCGGACGGGCTCGCGTGTACCCGTCCGCAAAAGTGTGGATGAGCGGTTGCTTGCTGAGGCTCCTGCCACTGTGGTTGTTGCGTCGGGTATTGGCATGTCGTCCGCGGCGTGTACAAGCCCAGACAGGAGGTACTCCATGAAGGTCATCCAATTCAGATGGGTCCAGTGGATCATGGGAGCCCTGCTACTGGTGGTGGTACTGGTGGCGGCGGCGTTATGTACTCCCTACCCGGTAGAGCTTGTGCGTGCTTTGCGCGAAAAACCCGTGCCGGAGGTGCGTATCATCGAAAAACGAGTGGAGGTGCCGGTCGAGGTGCGAGTGGAAGTTCCGGTGCCTGTATCGGAAGGAGACACTGCGGCGCAAATTGCACCGCAGCCGTGGGAGCCGCAAGGGCTGGTGCCACAGGTCAACCTGACGCTTCCTCCCTTCCCGCCGGTACTGCCGGAAAAGCTGAGCACTGGCACCTTTGAGCAGTTCACCTCGCTCGCCAAGGATCTGCACCTGCGCAGCTCAGTGAGTTTCTCTTCCGGGACTACGGCCAGCAGGGATCGAGAGAAAAAGCAGGCCTACCAGATACGCATTGCGCTAGATTTACTGGTGCCGCATGCGGCGGACGCGCGCGAGCTGCTCTTCGCCAACCCGGATTTGCCGGCCGTATTGCAAGATTACCGTAAGCTTTTGGAGGGAGCGCGCGTTTCTCATTGGTTCTATGCGCTTTACCGGCACAAACAGAATCAGGCTCGCCGTGCTGTTGCCGCTCTTTCTCAACCGCTGAATCGACACAATTTTTATGACACGGACACGATTTTAGAAATCACCGCTCCGGGATCACGTCGCCGTGTCCTCTGGATACAGGCGGATATGGATGTGGTCAGTGACGGCTCAGATGGCGATCGCCTTCCCACCATGCCCGATTCGATCCGGAAAAGCGATTACTACCAGCCCATGACATCGTACCGCTGGCGAAAGAGGACGGCTATACCCAATCCTCTGCTCCCCAGTTGGGAGGCGCGATTGGCTAAGCTGCTCAAGGATAAGTCGCGCAACGCTGCCGCCATCGACGACACCCGTCGCGTGATTTGGGATATTAAGCGCTACAGTTTTTTGCTGGCGCAGTACGACCCCTTCATCGTTGTGCCCCTCGTTCTGAAGGAAGGTCGTGATGACAGCTTCCGTCCGCAGCCGGGGGATTACGCAGTCGTCATTGTCGGCAAAAATGTTTACCCTGCTATCGTGGGTGATTTCGGACCGCGATACAAGACAGGTGAGGCTTCATTGCGCCTCGGCAAGCTCGTCAATCCCAAGGCGGATGTGTACGCTCGTCCGGTGTCTTCGTTGGGAGCTTCCTATCTCATATTCCCGCATTCCAAAGAACCGGAAAATGGTCCCATTGACTACAAACGACTTAACTCGCGCTGTCGCAAGTTGCTCGATGAGCTTGGCGGTCTGAAACAGGGCTCCCATTTTGTGGAGGTAGATGATTTGCTGGCGCCTAAGCCCTCGGTTCCCGAACAGAAGCTGCCCACCGGTGAGACGAAACAACCTGCTGATGTTCAGGGGAAAGCTGATAATCCGGTCACGGAGGAAACAGACGAGTCACGCTCCCCCGCTTCAGAAAATTCCAAGACTCCAGCCGAGGCTCGACCGACGGTTGCTCCCTCGTCCGTTCCGGAGTCTCGACTTCCTTCAACGAATCCCCCTGATAATCCATGATTTCATTTCTCCGAGGCACTGTCGCAGAGGCTCTTCCGCAAAGTATCGTTTTGGATGTGAGCGGAGTGGGCTACGAGGTGATCGTGCCCCTCTCCACATACGATGCCCTCAACCCCCAACTTGGTCAGCAAGTGGAGCTCAAAACCCACCTGCACATCCGTGAAAATGCGCAGATTCTTTACGGCTTCGCTACCGATGAGGAACGCGATATCTTCCGCCTCCTTGTGGAGCATGTCAGCGGCATTGGTCCGACCACAGCTATCGCCATCCTCAGCGGGATGCGCGTGAATGAGTTTAAGGATGCCGTCGTCAAGCAGGATGTTCAGGCCATCGCCCGGGCGAAAGGAGTGGGCAAAAAAACGGCGGAACGCATTATTCTTGAACTCAAGGATAAGGTGGGACTTGCCTCCACGTGGGAAGCCCAGCAGCAGGGTGTCACATCCCAGGCTGCAGCGGATGCTGAACTTGCTCTCGTTGCCCTCGGTTTCAAGCAGGCAGAGGCTCGGAAGTCCATTGCTGCCATTCTCAAGAAACATCCCGATGCCGGTGCTGACCAACTTATTCGCGGCGCCCTGCGCCAGTAGGGTCTCTTCCCATTCCCGGGCAATGCGTGCGAACCTTGCAAATCGTCCTTCGTACCTCGTACATAGCAACCGCATTTGAGAGAAGGTCATCAACAGAGAAAATGCTCTTATTGACTGATATCTCCCTTTATACGTATCAAAATCATCACAACAACCGGTCATCATGATGATGGATCTAGAGGAATCTCTGCATACGTTAATGATCCGAAAAAAATCTGCGCAATGCGCACATTATTAATAAATCGTACATCGTACATAGGCAACCGCATTTTCTAATGCGGTTGCCCCGGCCTTGGCTTCTCATTCTTGCCAAAAGACACGACGGGTGGTATAGTGAGCGCATGGAGCGGATATTGATCAAGCAAGTTCTGGCGAGGGAAAGCGCGGCGGCATCAATCAGTGTGGATGGTTGGGTGCGCACGCGACGGGACGCACGTCAGTTTTCTTTTCTGGAAGTAAATGATGGCACGTGCCTGGCATCTCTGCAAGTGGTGGTGGATGTTGGTGTGCCGGGGTCAGAGGATTTACCTCGGATGAATACGGGGGCTGCGGTTCATGTGGAGGGGGCGCTCGTGGAATCCCCGGGCAAGCAGAAGTGGGAATTGCGTGCCACGCGAGTGCAATTGGTGGGAGCTGTGGCAGACGACTATCCTCTACAGAAAAAACACCACAGCCCGGAGTTTTTGCGCACGGTGGCGCATTTGCGTCCGCGCACCAATTTGTACGGAGCCATATTTCGCATGCGTTCGCGTGTGGCGGCAGCTGTGCATCGTTTTTTTGGGGAGCGTGATTTCGTGTGGGTGCATACGCCCATCATTACCGCATCAGATTGTGAGGGCGCGGGCGAGATGTTTCGCGTGACAACGCTTGACCCACTCGCTCCCAACGAAAATTACGACAAGGATTTTTTTGGTAAACCTGCATCGCTCACAGTTTCCGGTCAACTGGAGGGCGAATCCTTTGCCTGTGCGTTGAGCCGCATATACACCTTCGGTCCCACATTTCGCGCGGAAAACAGCAATACGCCTCGCCACGCCGCTGAGTTCTGGATGATTGAACCGGAGGTCGCCTTCTGTGATTTGGTCGGGGATATGCAACTTGCCGAAAATTTCTTGAAATACGTGGTGACTGATGTGTTGAGCGACACGAGCGGTGATCTCGATTTCTTCTGCCGTTTTGTGGATCCGGAATTGCGTGGGCGTTTGGAAGCCGTGCGGGATTGTCCCTTTGTGCGCTGCTCGTACACGGAGGCGGTGGAACTCATGGAAAAGAGCGGTCAGAGCTTTGAATACCCGCCTCATTGGGGCATGGATATGCAGACCGAACACGAACGCTTCCTCACCGAAAAGCACTTCCGTGCCCCGGTTATTGTCTACGACTATCCGGCAGATATCAAACCCTTCTACATGCGAAAAAATGCCGATGGTCGCACGGTGACGGCCATGGATGTGCTGGTTCCCGGGGTGGGGGAACTCATGGGGGGCAGTCAGCGCGAAGAACGAGTCGAAGTGTTGCTCAGCAATATCCGACAAGCCGGCATGAAGGAACAGGAATACATGCACTACACGGATTTACGCCGTTTCGGCACAGTGCCGCACGCCGGCTTCGGTGTAGGGTTTGAGCGCCTCATCATGTTTGTGACAGGCGTGCAGAACATTCGCGATGTGCTGCCTTTCCCTCGCACTCCCCGCAACTGCGAAAGCTGAAAGTAAGCAGCTGGAAGTAGCGCATCCCCTCGAAGGATCAGGTCAAACGCTTTTGAGAGAGGTTAATCGGCAGAGGTAAGTCACTTATTGACTGAAATCATCGTTTGTACCTACCAAAAATCGTCACAACCAGCGGTCATCATGATGATGGCTCTAAAGGAATCACAGCATACATTAATGATCCGAAAAAATCTGCGCAACGCGCACATTATTAATAAATCGTACATCGTACATCGTAAATCGTACATAGGCAAACGCATTTTCTAATGCGTTTGCCCTGGTGGAGTTGACAACAGGCTTGACGATGAAGGAAATTGTGTGGTAGCATGACGGTATGAGCAACAACTGTTGGATGATGTGGGTGATGGCAGCCGTGAGCTGTTTCATGGTGTCGTGTCAGAGCACGGATTTTGACAGAATACCGCGCAGTGGATTTATCACTCATTTTGAGGAGACAGACCATGCTCGCATGCCTTTCGACTCGTACTGGGACATATCGGACAATGAAGATTGGGATGAGCGCGTGCTTGGAGAGAAGAACAAAGCCAACCCAATCTATGTGGCGCCTGTCACGCTGGAGTATTTTGCAGAGATGCCGACCAACCCGAAGGCTCGTGCAGAAATAGAGAGCTTGGCTTCTTATTTTGATGCACGATTGCGTGAGGTACTCGGTAAACTGGATGCGAGCGATAATACCTTCCACCTTGTCCCTGAGCCGCGGCCGGATGCCTACACGGTGCAGATCGCCATTCTTTCTGCAAAACCCGCCAAGTTGGTGGAGAACTTGGCGGGCGCTGCCGCAGGTTTTTATGTGCGTGGAGGAGGCTTAATCACTGCGGCGGATCGAGAGGCGAAGGGAAGCATTTCCATGGGCGCACGCTATTATGCTCCAGGGGGTAAATTGGTGGCGGAAGTTGCTGATTTTCAGTATGGACAAACTTCGTTGGTAGGTATGGTGCTCATTGATTTCAAAGATTTTTCACGATTTGGCTACCAACGCCGCACCATCGACGAGTGGGTGGATGCGTTCGCCAAGCTGTTCACCACCATCCACGCCACGAAGGTGAAGAAACAACTTTTTTCTATCAACCCATTTTAAGCCAGGTTCCCCATTTTCAAGAACCTCGGTTTGTTGAAGCATTCATTCAAATCATAAATTATGAACGTGTTATGATGCATTACAGGCCGACGCCTGCATGTTGTGATCGCTTTTTTCCTGGGACGGATGTGGAATTGCTATCAAAACATGCAGGCACGGCTTGACCTGCGGGGCGTGGTGTGGTAAAATCCGCGCACTTCGCAGGACGAATAAAATTTTACTTGAAATCAATATGAAACCGGCAACATTCAACTGCACCGTATTGCGCGACGGACACCAGTCCTTAGCGGCTACTCGTATGTCCACTGAGCAAATGGAACCGATCGCCCCGATATTAGATACGATGGGGTTTTCGGCGTTAGAAACGTGGGGAGGAGCTTCGATTGATGCGGGATTGCGCTTCCTGGGTGAGTTGCCCTTTGAGCGCCTTAACAAACTTAAGGCGCTAGCTCCCAATACGCCGCACATGATGCTGTTGCGCGGGCAGAATATGGTGGGTTATACAAATTATGCAGACGATGTTGTAGAGGCGTTTGTGAAGCTGAGCGCCAAGCATGGCATGAACATTTTTCGCATTTTTGACTGCCTGAATGATCCTGAGAATATGCTTACGTCCATCCGCGCAGCCAAAGAAGCGGGTGCAACAGCCCATGGCACTATTTGCTACACGACTTCCCCCGTGCATAATCTGGAATACTTTGCCAAGCTGGGTCAGAAGATTGCCGATATGGGTGCCGATGGCATCGTTATCAAAGACATGGCAGGTCTTATTCCGCCGGCAGAGACGGCCGCGTTGGTGAGCGAACTTAAGAAGAAGGTGGGCTTGCCGGTGTGGATTCACACGCACGAGACAGCTGGTTTGGGAGCGGCCTCGTATGTGGCGGGAATCAATGCAGGAGCGGATGCGGTGGATTGTTCTATAGCTCCTTTTGCCAACGGTACCGGCCAGCCGGACTGCATGCGCATGCTCGCGTTATTGAAGGGGTATGATCGCTGCCCGGTGGTGGCGGATGACTTCAAGGAAAAACTCACTAAGATTTCGGCCATGCTTCAGCCCATTTACGACAGCCTGAGTCGTTTCACGAGCCACAAAAATGAGATTGTGAACAGCGACACGCTTCGCTACCAGGTGCCGGGCGGCATGCTGTCCAATTTCCGCAACCAGTTGAAGGAAATGAACATGACAGATAAGTTTGAGGAAGTATTCGCGGAGATACCAGTGGTGCGTAAGGCTTTGGGGTGGATACCACTGGTAACGCCGACCTCGCAAATCGTGGGTGTGCAGGCCATGATGAATGTGAAATTCGGACGTTGGAAGAATATCACGCCGCAGTGTGCAGATGTTGCTCTGGGCTACTACGGACACACGCCTGCCCCGGTGGATTCGGAATTGCAAGCTCTCTGCGCTAAAAAGGCCGGAAAGGATCCCATCTCTTGCCGCCCGGCGGACCTCATCAAGCCCGGTATGCAAGATCTTCGCGATAAGTTGGCTGCAAAAAACATGCCTGCTACGGATGAAAACTGCGTGATTTACGCGATGTTCCCCCAGCAGCTGGAGGATTACTATGCCGGCAAGCGTCCCGAGCCACCTACCGCTAAAAAGCCGGAGAACTTCGGCGCGCCTGTGGCTCTCACCAGTATTGGCGTCTCTGCTGCCATCTCCGGACGCGACATGAAGCTCAACGTTCTCGGCAAGGTGTACGACGTGCACATCGAGGAAAAGTAAACCGACCGAATTCGATGGACGCGAAGCTCATCATCATCGGCACCGGACCGGCGGGCTACACGGCCGCTATATATGCGGCTCGCGCAGATTTGGCACCGCTCGTTTTCGCCGGTCCCCAGCTCGGTGGTCAGCTGACCACTACAACGGAGGTAGAGAATTTTCCCGGCTTCCCTGATGGGATTCTCGGGCCGGATCTCATGTTTGCCATGAGTCAGCAGGCGGAGAAGTTCGGCGCGAAGATCATCTACGAAGAGGTGCTTTCCGTGACGCGCGAGGAGTGCAGCGGTCAGTTCGTTGTCACCTCCTCGGCCGGGGCGTACAAGGCCTCGGCCGTCATCATTGCGACAGGTGCTACGGCACGTTACCTCGATTTGCCGGGGGAGAAAGAGCTTATCGGTCACGGTCTCACTGCCTGTGCCACATGCGATGGTTCTTTTTACCGCAACGTTCCCGTCTGCGTGGTGGGCGGCGGTGACAGTGCCTGCGAGGAAGCGCATTTCCTCACCCGTTTCGCAAGCAGGGTGTATCTGCTGCACCGGCGCGACACGTTGCGTGCCAGCAAGGCGATGCAGCAGCGGGTTCTCTCGCACGAGAAAATTACGCCCGTGTGGAACACGACCATCGCTGCGTACAAGCGCGATGCAGATGGCGAGCTCTGCGGCGTGGCGTTGCGCAATACGCAAACCGGCGAGCTGCGTGACTTGGAGGTCAAGTGCGTTTTCATGGCTATCGGACACTCGCCGAACAGCAAGATAATCGGGAACTTGGCGGATGTGGATGATGCCGGCTTCATCATCACGAATAATAATGCCACCGCTACTAAAACACCCGGACTTTTCGCTGCCGGTGATGTCGCTGATCCCATCTACCGCCAGGCCATTTCTGCTGCGGGCATGGGCTGCCGCGCCGCATTGGAAGCGGAGCGCTATCTCCTCACCCTCTAATATTTCCACACATCGAAGATTCTATGAAAATTGCTATTCTCATTCTCCCGGTCGTACTGGTAATGCTCAGCGCGTGTAACTCCGACCCCTACAAAAATGCATTGCTCACTAGGGGATCGGCTCTCTACGCCTCCAAAAACTACGCCCAGGCGATCCCTCTGCTGCGTGAGTCGGCCGAGGCAGGCAATCCAGATGCTCAGCTGCTACTCGCCAAGTGCTATGATTTCGGCAATGGCGTGGCCGCCAATATGAAGGAAGCTGTCAAATGGTATACAGCTGCTGCGCAGGGCGGAAATGCCAACGCACAGGATAACCTAGGTACGTGCTATGCAACCGGCTCCGGCGTGCGGAAAAATCTCGCTCAGGCTTTCTCTCTTTACAACCAGGCCGCTGCGCAGAATGACGCCTCAGCACTCAATAATCTCGGTCTCTGCTACTTGAATGGTGAGGGAACGACCGCCAACCCCACGATGGCGGCAGAGTGTTTCCGCCGCGCCGCAAAGGCTGGCAATGCCAATGGTCAGTACAATTTGGGACGCTGTTACTTCCACGGTCTTGGCGTGACTCAGGATCATGAACAGTCCAAGCAATGGGTCAAAAAGGCCGCTCTCCAGGGGCACAAGAACGCCACAGCCTTCATGGAAGACAACGGGTGGAT
>CANPYO010000032.1 GCA_947588645.1 uncultured Akkermansia sp.
TCCGTTGAGGATTTCCCTCTCAGCGCTTCAGATTATACCACCTCGAATCAATAGTGTACGATGTACGATGTACGATGACTCACAGGCGCCCCACGGCTGTTGCTTCGGAGTCGCCTCACGACTCCTTACCCCTGCGGGCAAAAGCTATCGCTTTTGGCTAATCGACCTTACGGCCGTCGGTCGCTTTCGCCCTTCGGGCAAAAGCTGCGCTTTTGTCCAACCTGCCTTACGCCGTCGGCAGTTTTGTACGATTTGCATGCTAGCACGCTCCGCGCATGAGGCGTTCGATATCTGCTACCTCCAGGGGTGCGTTGGGAATGAGGTCCTCAACGCCGTGTGGATGAATGAGTACGTCCGTCTCAATGCGTACGCCCAAATTTTCCTCGGGGATGTAGATACCCGGTTCAATGGTCCACACTTGACCGACTTCGAAGACGGGATCCGCGGGACACACGTCATGCACATCCAGCCCCAGCGAGTGGGAAACGCTGTGCATGTAATATTTGCGGACGCAGATCGGGTCATTGGCCTCCCGTTGCACTTGCTGCGCCGTGAGCAGGCCTAGCTGCACGAGTTCCTGAGCCATGCGCACGCGTACGCGGCGCTCATAATCTGCCTTACGCACACCGGGCAGCATAATGGAAGCGGCGTGGCGGTGCACTGCCAGCACAGCCTCATACACCGCTTTCTGGCGTGGGGAGAACTTGCCGTTAGCCGGCACGGTACGGCTCATATCGCCCGCATATCCTCCGTATTCTGCGCCGATGTCGAAGAGGATGAGATCGCCATCTTTGCAGACTTTGTGGTTGCTGATGTAGTGCAGCACGCAGGTGTCTGAACCGGAGGCAATGATAGGGAGGAAGGAAAACTTGCGGGAGCGGCGGCGCGTGTACTCGCAGCTCAGCAGCGCTTCCATTTCCCATTCGCCCATGTCGGGTTTAATGCGCGGTAAGATGGCAGAGAATCCCTCACCGGTGATTTTACAGGCTTCGCGCAATTGTGAGAGCTCCGGTTCCCCCTTCACCAAGCGCATCTTGGCAAGCAAGGGGTAGAGACTGCGCACCTCGACATCCGGGTAATTCGCGTGAAAGGCTGCAAACATGCGCTCATTGCGTGTCTGTACGTCAGTATAGCGGCGTGGGTGCGTATCGCGCTCCCAATATACACATTTGGCTGATTGCATGGCATCCGCGACGAGCGTCTGGTATTCATGAGTCCAGCGTACATCACTGACGCCGGAAAGCTCCTGCGCTTCCTGTTTGGTGAGTCTGGCGCCCTCCCAGATGACGATACGTTCGTTCGTTTCGCGCAGCAGCAGGGTGTCTGTGTGCTTTCCATTCCTGCCTATGCGCATGATGAGGGTTGTTTGCTCCTGATCGATGCCGGTGAGATAGTGGAGATTGGCGTTTTGGTGGTGTGGCAAGGTGCCGTCAGCATTCGTGGGGTACACGTCGTTGGCGTGTACCACGACCAGAGCGCCTTCCGGGAGTTGGGCAGCCAGAGAATCACGCGTGCCTTGGTAAAAGCGTGCGGGAATGGGATTGTAACGCAGAGTCTTCATGGGAAATAATGCCGACGACCAGTATAGCTCCAACTCCTCGCGCATGCAATCCGAATGCGTGTGCCCGACAAAAAACAATCGAATTGAGAAAATTTGTCTTTACAAACGAACCAATTTGTCTATAATACGTGCTCCCTTCGGCGAGAGACCGCTGTGCGGCTCCGCCCTGTGAATCATTTAACCCGTACCTCTATCCGATGAAAGTTCTTTCCTCACTCGCTTCCATGAAGCGCCGCCACGCAGATTGCCAAATCGTGAAGCGCAAGGGTACGCTCTACGTCATCTGCAAGAGCAACCCCAAGTTCAAGGCTCGCCAAGGGGCCACTGCCGGCACACGCCTCAGCAAAAAAGGGGTTAAGTGATCCCGGTTTGCCTTGCTTTTTACTGGTCCTTGAGGTCGGTGGAATTTCACCGGCCTCTTTTCGTACGGGGCTCAAATCATGTCTTCCTCCGTCATCAGTCACATCTTTTCTCTCGGAGAATTCTGCTTTGAGAGCGGGGAAACTTTGCCCGATACACAGCTGGCGTATGAGACGTATGGTACCTTGGCGCCGGATGCGAGTAACGCTGTGCTGCTCTTCCATGCCCTCACCGGCAGCCACCATGCGCACGGACGCAACGAGTGCTTGCCGGAGGCTGGTAGTTTTTGGCAACCGGAGAATTATGACGGATGGTGGGACAGCATGATAGGTCCGGGCAAACCGTTGGATACGGAACGCCTCTTTATCGTGTGCGCCAATTTTTTGGGGAGTTGCTATGGGAGTTCAGGACCTGCGAGCATCGCACCGGATGGTGCGCCATGGGGGAGCCGTTTTCCGATGGTCACAGCAAATGACCAGGCGCGGGCGCAGGTGCGCTTGCTTGACTCGTTGGGGATCGAGCGCTTCGCCGTAGTGGGGCCGAGCGTGGGAGGAATGCTCACTCTGGCTCTGGCTCATTTATACCCGGAGCGTGTGAAGAGGGTGGTGCTCATCGGCGTGTCGTGTGCGCCGCCCATCGAGCACAAGCTCTCTGTGTTTGAGCAGATAGCCGCTATTGAGCTCGATGACAAGTATCGAGCCGGTCGCTATCCGTTGAATGACCCCCCGAGGAGAGGTCTTGCCCTTGCACGCATTATCAGTCAGAAGCTCTTTTTGTACCAGCGCGGGCTGGAAAAACGAGCGCGGCGCGGTATTTGTGAATCCAATGATTTGCTCACTTGGTATCGTCCGACGCGTAACACGGAGAGCTACATGATTCACCAGGGCACCAAATTTGCTAAGCGTTTTGATGCTAATGCTTACATTCGTATCGTGAATATGTGGGCCTCTTTCGATTTGCCCGCGCTTACCGGGGAGCCGTCGTTAGCTGCCGCTTTTGCCAGGTACGCGCAGCATGGAATTCCCTTCCTCATCTATTCAATTGACACGGACTGCTGCTTTACGCCGCGCGTTATCTCGCAATTTCACCGTCGATTGCTCAAAGCCGGGGTAAACTCGCGCTACATCTGCATACACTCCCTCAAGGGGCACGATTCTTTCCTCTTGGAACCGGAGCTTTATGATGAGGGAATACGCACGATGCTCAACGAAGCTTCGTGCTGAGCTCCTTTGTTTTTTCGCTCTTTTGTCCTCATTTTCCAAATCCCCGCGCGCAGCGCGCTCTCTTCCCAAATCGTACCGCGTACCTCGTACATAGGCAGCAGCCTGCGGCTGCTGCATTGTCTATTGGGGGTGCTATTTCTTGGGGCGGATGTGGGGTTTTTTCGGCGTTTCCTAATTTCTTTCTTGCAATCTTGCGCCTGCCGTGCTAACTTGTCTCCGAAGTTCAAACAGCTTTATGAAAACCCCTATTCTTAAGAAAACGTGCAAAGGAGGGTTTACCCTCATTGAGTTGATGGTCGTGATTGCTATTCTGGCAACTCTTGCTTCCATTGGCTACGGTCCGATACTTGATCACATGAATGACGGTGACCGCCAGAAAGCCAATTCCAACCTCAAGAGCGTTTTCACGTTACTTCAACAGTTTAAGATGGATAACGGTAGTTATCCCTGCGATGCCACGGGTGACCGCTTGCAGGAGGACAACACCGATCGCGATTTTGGAGACTTGAAAGGCGATCACTCCAACGCTTATTTCCGCCAGCTCTACTTCAAGAACGGGGTGGAATCTGAGAAACCGTTCTTTGCGAAACTTTCGGCGCCCGGTCTTAACATCCAGAAAGAGGGTGATGAGAAACTGGCCGGCGGAAGGGCTCTGGCTCCCGGGGAAAACGCCATGTCCTATGTGATGCGTCGCGACAAGCAAGATGAGAATATGAAGCTTGCTGTGGAGAAGAGCAATGCTCCTCTTTCCATGTGCTCGGTGTATCCGACGGCTGTTCCGTATTCCGGCGACAAGATACAGGTAGATTTGACCTCCTTCCGCGGGCACTTCTTCGTGCTCTTCTGCGATGGCTCTGTGAGCGACCAGGAGGACAACATCCAGGAGGCTGAGGATAATGAGGCTGTCGGCGTGTTCAAGGAAGGTAGGGATATCTTCCCGGAGACTAAGCGGGGTCGTCAGACTGCGCCGGACCACTTGGTGTTGACCCCTGAGGGCTGACCGGCTTTTCCCGCGATGTATGCATGCGAGGCGCGCCCAAGAACGGCGCGCCTTTTTTCGTCCTTCGCGTGTTTTACAATTGCCTGCCAAATACCGCGGAATGACGCCCGCTTTCCTCCAGCGCCTGCAAACGGGAAATGGGTAGATTGGTACGAGGCAGCTGAGCGTAGTGCAGCCGAGAGCGGAAGTAATCCACCGCACTCTGCGATACAGCGAAGATGCGTTTAAACCCCAACTCGCGGGCTTTTTGCTCCACAAAGCGGCACATGGCACGGCCGTAGCCATGTCCCTCGTAATTCTTTTTGATGAAGAGACACCCTAACTCCGCGCAGTCCTCATCCGGGTATGGATAAAGAGCCACGCAACCTACGATGGTGTCATCCAAGGTGTACACGTAGTAGCTATGCAGATTGTCGCGGATGCTCTCATAGGTGCGCTGCACAAGTTTGGCATCGACCACACAGCGTGCAATCATGGAAAGCAGTTCAGGGATGTCCTCCTCTCTCAGTGGTCGGATTTCGCGGTATGAGTCTGCATGCACCATGGTGCCCACACCTTCCTCGGAGAACAACTCATCGAGCAGAACTCCGCGCTGCCTGCCGTCCAGTATGTGTACGCGCGCTATCCCGCGTCGGCATGCTTCCGCCGCTGCCAACAGCTCCTCCGGGTGAGTGCAATCACCCAGCGAGGTGTCAACCACTTCGCTTTCCGGAATGGCAAAGATGGGTTGTCCATCGCGGCAAGGGACTTCATCCGTCTGCAGGCAGATGTATTTGGCAGCGCCAAGCTGCACGGCCAGGTTCACACTCCCTTCATCAAAACGGCCATCCACCCCGGAGGCAACGATGGCAATTTGCCGGCGCTCAATAATTTCCCTCACGCGCTCCACAGTGGCGTGTTCACTGCTTAGCGGAGCATCAACTGCAGCGGCGTGCATTTCGCATGCGTCTGCTCGGTGCTGCAGGACAGAGGCATTAGCTCCCTCTGCAACGAGCACGAGTCGTACGCCGATTTCGTGCAGTGCATCGGCATCCAGCAGAGCATCCACAAGCTCATCCGCTTCATGCAGGCTGCGCGCAATGTGCACGACCATGAATTTTCCCCGGAAGTCGGGCACGTATTCCAGGACAGAGCGTATATTCGCAGCCATGCCTCAGGGTAGGGTAGTCAGAGAGTAGGGTGGATATCCTCCGGATCGTAAGCCGAGGAAGAGGCATTAGCCGGACCGGCGGTCTTTTCCCGTTTGATGTTCACGAGACGCTTTTTGCGGTCGGGAAGGTGCACTTTTTTCTCTTGGACAGTCGGCAGATCATCCGGCAGGGTGCCGGAGTCGGGCTGCTCCCCCTGAGCGGCAGCTTGCTCGCGCTCGTGGAGCTGCTGCAACT
Source organism: uncultured Akkermansia sp. (assembly GCA_947588645.1). GTDB lineage: Bacteria > Verrucomicrobiota > Verrucomicrobiia > Verrucomicrobiales > Akkermansiaceae > Akkermansia. The sequence goes on from CANPYO010000032.1 coordinate 5,530, forward strand.
GGTCACGCAGGCTTGCCAACAGATCACCCTCCAGGCCGCTCACGGAGAGATCGGAAGCGCCGTCTCCCGTTGGCAGGGAAGCCAGAAAATCCTCAAAAGCGCTCAGATTAGTGGTGCTGCGGAACATGCGGGTTACCATGTCGATCTGGATGTCCTGCATGAGTGTTTCAAACAGACCATACGCTTCGCGCTTGTATTCCACCAACGGGTCGCGTTGACCTTGGGCTCGCAGACGCACCCCCTCGCGCAGGGCATCCATGTCGTTAATGTGGCGCTGCCACATCTTGTCGATGGCTTGCAGCATCATACTGCGCTCCATGCGATCCACATAGTCGGGGCGTTCTCCACTCACCTTTTTTTCGTAGAGCTCTTTCACACGTTCGCAGATGAGCTTCTTGGCATTCTCCCAGTGTTGACCCTCCAGCCAGGATGCATCGCCGGTGGTGCCGATGGGGAAAACGGTATTGGCCCACTGATTGAGGCTTTCAGCGTGCACAGAACCATCGTGTTCATCGCTCACATAGCCCTCGCATTTGAAGCCTACGGCCTCCTCCAGATTCTCGTAGAGCATGATGCGCGGTTCCTCACAGAGCAGGGCATCATTGCGCATGGCATACACGATAGTTCTTTGTTGGTTCATCACGTCATCGTAGTCCAACACATGCTTGCGCCACATGTAATTTCGTTGCTCAACTCGTTTTTGAGCCCCTTCAATCACCTTGTTCATGAGGCGATTTTCAACAGCCTCACCCTCTTCCATACCGAAGCGATCCATGATGCGCGTCATACGTTCGCTGCCGCCGAAATTGCGCATCAGATCATCCTCAAACGAGAGAAAGAACTGCGAGGCGCCCGGGTCGCCTTGGCGCGAGCAACGCCCGCGTAGTTGGCGATCAATTCGCCGCGCTTCGTAGCGCTCCGTGCCCAGCACAAACAGACCTCCCAATTCGGCCACGCCATCCCCGAGCTTGATATCCGTGCCTCGTCCGGCCATGTTGGTGGACACAGTGACGGCGCCGCGTTGACCGGCCAGAGCGATGATTTCTGCCTCGCGTTGGTGGTTTTTCGCGTTGAGGACCTCGTGTGGTATTTTGGCCATCTTAAGCATGCGTGAAAGTGTTTCGGACGCCTCCACGCTGGCGGTGCCCACCAGCACGGGCTGGCCTTTCTTGTGCAGCTCCACGATTTTCGCGACCACCGCATTGAATTTTTCGCGGCGACTCTTGAAGATAAGGTCGTTAAAATCTTCTCGGATGCACGGTTTGTTGGTGGGTATAGGCAGTACATCCAGCCGATAAATATCGTGGAATTCGGCGGCTTCGGTTTCTGCAGTGCCTGTCATGCCGGCGAGTCGGGAATACAGGCGGAAGTAGTTTTGGATGGTGATGGTGGCATAGGTCATGTTCTCCTCTTCCACCGTCACACCTTCCTTGGCTTCTACCGCTTGGTGCAGGCCCTCACTCCAGCGGCGACCGGGCATTTCGCGTCCGGTATTTTGATCAATGATGATCACCTTGCCGTCCTTTACCACATACTCCTTATCACGCTCGTAGATCGTGTAGGCTTTGAGCAGCTGACTGGTTGTGTGCAGGCGAATGCCGGTTTCTTCCAGCTTGCGCGTGAGCGCTTGTTTGCGCAATTCTTTTTCGCGCTCACTCAGGCGCTCGTCCTCATCGATATTCACGAACTCGGTGCCGATGTCGGGCAGAACAAAATCTTCGGGATGTCCGGGGCTGATGAGCTGGCGCCCCTGTTCCATCAGGTCGGCATCATGCGTCTTTTCATCCACACAAAAGTAGAGCTCCTCCTTGAGCTTGTATTGTTCGAGTTTACGCGGATCTTGCAGCAGAAACATCTCGTATTTTTCCACCATGCGCCGGTATTCGGGATCCTGCTGACTGCGCATGTAGGCTCGGTTGCGCGGCATCCCCAGTTTGACTTTGTAGAGACAGCGACCGGCCGCATCCGTGTTGCCTGCTTTGGCATGTTCCATAGCTTCCGTCATGAGACGATTGCACAGCTCCACCTGTGCCTTGACAACCTTCTCGATGGTAGGCTTGAGGGCATCGTACTGCTGCTCTATCTCCACCACAGCCGGACCGGAGATGATCAGCGGCGTACGAGCTTCATCGATGAGAATGGAATCAACCTCATCGATGATGGCGAAGTAGTGACCGCGTTGCACTTGGGCTTCGCGAGTGGAGGCCATACCGTTGTCGCGCAGGTAATCAAAGCCGAACTCGGCATTGGTGCCGTAGGTGATGTCGCAGGCATATTGCTCGCGGCGCAGGTCATTTGGCATGAGGCTCTGAATGCAGCCCACCGTGAGCCCAAGGTGGTTGAAGAGAGCTCCCATCCACATCGAGTCGCGCCTTGCCAAGTAGTCATTGACTGTCACCACATGCACCCCCAGACCAGTGAGGGCATTCAGGTACACGGGCAGCGTCGCTACCAACGTTTTTCCTTCGCCTGTTGCCATTTCTGCGATAAAACCACGGTGCAGAGCCACACCACCCAGCAACTGCACATCGAAATGCACCATGTTCCACTCGGTGTCCGTACCACACACGTCAATCGTTTTGCCGCAGAGTTGGCGCGCTCCCAATTTTACGGCGGCAAACGCCTCCGGCAGGATGGTTTCCAAGTACTTTGCGCGCAGTTTATCAAACTTCGGTTCAATGTCCAAAAAGGCTTTTTTCCCCTGCTCAATACTGTCGGCATGAGCATCCACATGCGGTAGCTTGGGAAAGAGATCCGCCAAGGCCTCGAAGCGCGTATTGAGGCGCTCGGCGTAATCTCGCAAAGCATCCTCGTCGGCCGCCATAATGATACCTCGCGGGGGCATATCCAGCGGCTTGAAGCGGTGCAGATACTCCTGCCACTCCCTTGTTTTCTCGCGCAAAAAATCAGCATCCTTTTCTGCCCATGCCTTCTCCTTTTCCAGGATCTTTTTGACAACGGGCTGCAACCGACGAACTTCACGCTGGTTCTTTGAACCCACAATCTTGTTGAGTATCCACTTGATCATCTTTTTGTTCCAGGTTTGCTCTGTGCTTCTTTTTTCCCGCGTTCCACGCGCGCCGCATTATACAGCTCCCTCCCTGTTTTGGCAAGCTATTCACGCGACATCACGGCTAATTACGAAAGAAAAGTACGCCATTCCATGTGTGTCTCGTCCCAATTCCCCCCATCGAAAACACACGTGTCCCAATAAAATCTTCTCCGGGCTCGTTCAACCCATTTCTTTGCGTGTGGAATGCGAGACACACCACTTTCATTCGCGCAACGCGCGCTAGCTTTGCAAGCGTACATCCTAAATCGTACGTAGGCAAACGCATTTTCTAATGCGTTTGCCTTGGTATTTTGCTTGACAGGAGGATAGTGCTGCGTGTAAGGTGAGCGAATGAGAGCGTGGATAGCAGGGATCTTTTGTGCTGTGGCGGTAGCGTTGACACTGACGCCTGCCATAGCAATGACTGCGGCGGAAAAACTGAATCCGGTACCCGAGGCCGATGTGGGGATGACGAGGAACTACCGCGATACTTGGCGATGGTTGGAATTGATGAATGGCGAGGTAGAGAATAATGCAGTCTATTTTTTCATTGTGCGCACCGGCACAGATTGCCCCGCGGATCTGCTGGAGCTGGACAGTGTGTTTCACGTAATGAACGAGCTGTATGAAGAGATGCGGAAAGAAGATGTGGAGATGTTGTTTGTGGGGCGAGGAAACAAGGAGATGCTCGAAAACCGCTTGAGGATGAAAAAGGCAAATTTTCCGGCATGTCATGATGATTCGAAGGGGATAGGAGCGATACCCGGCTACAGATCGCGTCCGCGTAAGGGTATCACCGTGGTGGATGCTGATGGCAATCTCGTGGCGGAAATCAGTGATTTGGGCATGCTGCGATCCTGGCGTTCCATCATCAAGAAGTGGGAAGCCTTGAAAAAAGCTAAAGATGATCCCGGGAAGATGAGGAGCCTGCTCGAAGATCTTTTGCCGGGACAGAAAGACAGTTCCGATGTCCTTTTCGGGGATGTTAACAGCAGCCTCCAAAGCGACACTGTGCCCGAGGATGAACAGCAGCAACTGGATGAAAACAGCAGCGATATTGCTGACTTCCTGCGCAAGTTGGACGAAGATCAGGCGCCGAACATCAATCCAGCCGCACGCTATTTTGTGGCCGTTTCATTCAATCTTGACTTCGATGATGATGAAGCGACCATCAAGGAGACGGGTCAGCCTTTGCAAAATTTCTTGGAACATGAGGCTGAAAAATTGCGTGAGATATCCAAAACTCGTCTCCGCCGCGATGTGCAGCTCTTCTATGTGACAACAAGCCAGAAAAGCGCTGAGAAGCTGCTCGAAGTGGTGAGCGGTAAAACACTGGTATATTATGGTGATAAGCGTTCGAAATTGTTTAAACATCCGTCAATCGCTGCTGCTTGTTCGCACGACAATAATGACTTGCCATGTGTCTCCGTTACGCGTGCTTTGGATTCGAGAATTCTTGCTGAGGGTCGCAAACCTGTGATCGACGACATGGAGACGATACTTACGGCTGAAGAAGCAAAGCAGAGCTACCAAAAAGAAACTGGTGAAAAGGAGTAAAAATCCCCGCTCGCTCTAAAGCTTGCCTCAAACTCGCCCCACGAGTTTTGCTTCGGAGTCGCCTCACGACTCCTCACCCCTGCGGGGCAAAAGCTATCGCTTTTGGCTAATCGGCCTTCCAGCCGTCGGTCGCTTTTGCAATATTCGCACGTAAGCGCGCTCACTTTCCAAATCGTAAATGATTAATCGGCTTTGCCAATATGCTGTTTTTTCCTGTTAATTTCTTTTCTTTCTAATTAGAGAAGTTGGGGAGAGAATAGGGTTTCAACAACCATAGAAAGGAACACAAAATATGAATGGAAATCTCATTTGTTTTATCGGCGGAGTGGCGGTTTGCGCGGCTCTGTGTGCGCTGGGCTGCTGCCCGAAAGGACGTGAATGGCGCGAAAAAGCCATGGAAAAAGGTCGCGAGGCGAAGCGTAAAGCCCAGGAAGCTTGGGGCAAGATGAAAAGCCATGCCACGGAGCGAATGGAGTCATCCGTTCCTCACAGCGATGTTCAGTAAAGACAATTCCTCCCCCCGTGTGCAGTGCATCGGCCGCAGCGCTGCGCGCGGGTGGGCAGTTGCAGTCTGCTCGCTGGGCTTAGTGAGCTGCAGCGCCGGGTGGTGGCCTTGGCAGCAGCAGGATGATCTCGAGCAGACGGAGTTTATCCAGCCCGCATTGGTACTCCCGCCACCGCGTGTGATTCGCTGTCGAAGAGCCGCGCGGAATGGAGAACTGCCTGCAGATGAGGAAGGCATACCTCAGGACTATGTGGAGTTTCGCAACAGCAGCGGCTATCGCACATCGTTGCGCACTTGGCAGGATGCCGACCGACTGCGCAACGGTGGACAACGCTGCGTTGTCATTGAACTCTCCAACCAACGGGGACAGTATTTTGTGGACGGTCAGTTGGCTATGGATTTTCCGGTGTGTACCGGTGTGCCGTCTCATCCCACGCCCACTGGCGCATTTCGTATCTCAGAAAAAGATCGCCACCATCGCTCCAACCTCTACCACTGCGCCATGCCTCTCTTCATGCGTCTTACAAATGATGGCATCGGACTGCATGTGGGGGATGTCTTCCGTGTGCCCGCCTCGCACGGGTGCATCCGTCTCACCCGGGAGGCTTGCGACACTCTCTTCCGTGATCTTCCCCACGGCTCAGAGGTTCTCATCCGTCCATGAAAAAGGCGCAGCTGCTCGCGCTGCGCCTTCCGAAAACCGGGAAGAAAGATCGTGGAGAAGCCTCCTCAACTATCTATAGCAAAGAAAGGTATATCATTGGTGAGAACGGGCTCGTACCCCTCTACCTCAACTTGATCATTCCAAGTAGTCGTGCTTCCCTCGTCCGCCGAGACCTTCTGGAAACAAAGCTCACAATGAGCGGTGCCTGAGTTAAAGTCCAAAATGATGCGGAATGCAATGCCATGCAATGTAATGATGATGGGAGGGGAAGTTCCAATCCACACGTAATTATTATCCTGAGTTCGGGTTACCAAATTTTGGCTGGGAACGATGGCGCCCATGATATTGACCACAGCCTCGGGCGCTCCCTGCGTGTCTTGGAAAGTGACGTAAAGGTACCCTTTTCCGGTGGATCCGCCTTCTACATAGTAGGCGATCACAGATCTGGCTTGATTTGAAGCAGTTTTAATCTGCCCTCTTACAACTGTGCCGGAATTCACCTCCGGTTCAGAGCCTGTCTCTGTGTCTTGCGACGTCGTCGGATTCTTGAAATCGCTGCCACCGTCGTCATCATAATCGCCCTTGACGAGGTCGACGAATCCTGGTCTGAGTTGAACTTTATGACCACCGGGAATAAGCGTCCCATTACTGCGCACCTCAATGGATGGGGATCCCATTAAGTGGAAAGCCTTGGTGCCGTTCTCGAATTGCTGCACGGAGACGTAATAATCCTGACTCTCACCGCCACCACCGCAGGAGGAGATGAGAGCCGCAGCCATAGCTACCACGGGAAAAGCGATTTTACTGATTGGTTTCATGGGAAGTCCAGTTTCAGGTGGCACTCCGGTAAGATGATCGCCCGAAGTATCCTCATGCTACCCGACATGCCCCTGCGCGTCAAGAAAAAAAAGATTTTTTGAAACATTTTTTTGAAATACGCCTAGCAATGACTTCCGCGCATGGCTTTCAGAATCTCCGCTTGCTCCTGCTCCGCCAAATTAGCGCGCAAATTTTCAAAATCGTGCCTCGTACCTCGATTCGTAGGCACCCCATTGCCTGCTCGCCCCTGTGTTTGCCCCGGTAAGAACTCAGATAATCTGCAGAGCAATTTCATCGGCCAGGAGAAAGCCGCGGGGGGAGAGCACCAAGCGGTTGCCGGAGAGATTGCAAAGACCTTCATCCATCAAAGGTTGCAAGGCGTCGCGGCGCTCGGGTGGAACAAGGGAGAGAGGGATGCCCTCATCTGTGCGCAGACCGAGACCGATGAGCTCGGTGCGGCGCTGCTCAGGAGTGAGTTGTTCGGCAGTGCCGGGCGGGAGCCGCCCTTGCATGAGCAAAGCGATGTAACGAGCGGTATCGTGCGCATTTTCGTAGCGGATGCCGCCCACGGTGCCGCAGGCGCCCGGACCGAGACCGGTGTAATCCTCGCCGCTCCAGCAGGAGAGATTGTGCAGAGAACGCTCTCGGTCATTCCGCGCGAAGTTGGAGACTTCATAGTGACGAAAGCCGGCCGCAGTGAGCAGTTCGTGTGCCAGCGAGTAGGAGCGCACTTCTTCCTCTTCAGTCGGAGGGGCCGCGATGGAGGTGGCAAAGGGAGTGCCCGGCTCGAGGGTAAGGCTGTAGGTGGAGACGTGATCCGGCTGCAGGGCGATGGCTTGTTCCAGCGCGCGGCGCCATCCATGCAGACTTAGTCCGGGCAGACAGAACATGAGATCAATGTTCACCCGCATGCCTCCTTCTTCCCGCAGCATGTGCACACTTGTGGCAATGTCCTCCGGTTTGTGCTCGCGGCCAAGAGTTTTGAGGATAAGAGGATCAAAACTTTGTGCGCCCAACGAGACTCGCGTGATGCCCAGTTCGTGCCATTGCCGGACTTTGGTTTGGGTAAAGGTGGCGGGGTTCGCCTCAAAGCTCCATTCTTCCAAGTGCGTGAGATCCAGGTGGCTGCTCAGTCCATCGACGAGGAGGCGGAGGTGCGAGGGGGAGAGCATGCTGGGCGTGCCTCCACCGAAATATAGTGTCCGCGGAGCGCCTCCCGCAGGCAAGCGTATCTTTGCCTCCTTCACGACAGCTTCCACGAAGCCTCTCATGTTTGTTGCTCCGGGCGTGTGCTTGAAGAAGGCGCAATAGGGGCACACCCTGTGGCAGAAGGGAATGTGGATGTAGATGTGCTCTGCTGCCTGCATGGTTGGAAGAGGCGTTACAGCGAGGCGGATCAAGGCGTGATGGTGTCGCCATCTTCCGGAATGATCACATTGCTCAGGTTCAGCGCGCGGATGTCGGCTCGGGTTACAGTAAGGTGGCTTACCGTGTCCATGTGGCTGGCGACAATAAGCGCGTCCTTGGCGTATTCGGCCAAGGCGGAGACATCCTCCGTACCCATGATGAGTTTTTCGCCGGAGGCAACACTGGCGGCACAGGCGTTGACAACGACGACGTCGGGGTGGAAAGAATCCAGCGCTGTTTTGACTTCCGGGCACCAGATGGTATCGCCGGCGATGTAGAGGGTCTTCTCCCCCGAAGCCGAGAAAATGATTCCCATGGCATCGTAAGGCATACCGATGCTCTCACAGATTGGTTTGATGATTTCCCTGCGACCGTGTTGTCCTCCGGTTTTGAAGAGCGTTGAACCCTTGAAGGGTGTGCCGCTCTTGTCGAGGATGCGCACATCCGTAAACCTGAATCCCTCGATAAGAGCGCGGTCGTTTTCACTCTGCACAAAGAAAGGAATGTCTTTCCGGAGGGCGTCAAGGGCGAGCTCATCAATGTGATCCGGGTGCCAGTGCGTCAGAACAACCGCCTCCACATCGACAATTTCCTCGATGCTGATAGGGAGATCACAGCGCGGCTGGCGGATGTGAGGGTTGACGGCAGAATCGAAACCGGGCATGGCCTCTTTGGGCAGCAGCCACGGATCGATTAAAAAACGCGTGCCGTTGAAGGTGACAATGAGCGTTGCATTTCGGATTTGGCGAATATTCATGACAGTGGGCAACGGTGAGACGACAAAGAATGCTTTTTTTGTTGAAAAAACAGGGCGAGTGACATAACCGCCACTCGCCCCGAAAGTAAGAGACGTGGTTCTTTACAGATCCGCAGCAGCGGGTTTGTCAAGGAAGAACTTGGCATCCGGGTGCTTCTGCAGGAAGGAGGCTGCCACATCTGCCGTGACGGGGCCTTGGATGGCTTTCTTCACGATGGATGCCTTTTTCTCGCCCCAGGCCATCAGACGCACTTTCTTGGCGCCCATGATGGTGGCTACGCCCATGGTGATGGCGGTCTTAGGCACGTTGTCGAAGCCGCCGAAAGCGGGCGCAGCATCGGTCTTCGTGAGGTCATCGAGGGTGACCTGGCGGGTGATGGTGGTGTCATCGGAGCCGGGTTCATTGAAGCCGATGTGTCCGGTGCGGCCGATACCGAGAATCTGCAGGTCGAGCCCCCCGCAGGCCTTGATCTTAGCCTCATAAGCAGCGCAGTGGGCGGGGATCTCTTCCGGAGCCAGTGTGCCGCAGGGCAGGTTCACGTTCTCCGGCTTGATGTCGATGTGATCAAACAGGTTGTGGTGCATGAAATACCAGTACGACTCCTTATGCTCGTGGGGCAACCCTGTGTACTCGTCCAAGTTGAAAGTGGTCACATTGGCGAAGGAGAGTCCCTCTTCCTTGTGCAGACGTATCAGCTCTGCGTAGAAGGGAAGGGGAGTAGCCCCGGTGGCAAGACCGAGCACCACGCTTTTGCCCTCTGCCTGGCGGGAGCGGATAAGCTCGGCAACTTCCGCCGCAAGTTTTTTGGCGGCGTCCTGCGGTGTATCGAAGACTTCGTATGTCATAGCGAGGACAATTCTATACCTTCGGCAGGTAAAATCAACCCCAAAATGAACAGGATAATCGTAAATCACACACGTGTCCCAATAAAATTTTTCCGATCTCACTCAACCCATTCCTTCGCGTGTGGAATGCGAGACACACCACCTGCTTCCTCTCGCCATAGGCGCGCTAGCACTCAAATCGTACGTCATACATATGCGGCATCCTCGCCGCCACTGCCCTCCCGCGCAGCGCGCGCGAGCTTTCCAAATCGTACCACATAAATGTTTGGCTTTTGCCTTGGGAGGAGAATATTCTCGTTGACATTCGTGAGTTTTTTGTGTAATGAGAAAGGTATGTTGCGCACGATTATATTGGGGGTAGGAGCGATCCTGATGAGCATGACGGCCTGGGCAGGGACTCAGCGACCAAACATCATACTAGTGCTCGTGGATGATATGGGGTGGGGAGACCTGAGCCTGAACAGCCATGGTTTGGTGGAACAGAGCACTCCTCAGATCAGCACGCCGCACTTAGCTAAATTGGCACAGCAGGGGGTGCTGCTCACCCGGCATTACACGTGTGCTCCCGTGTGCGCTCCCGCTCGTGCGTCCTTGTTTTCCGGCGTCCATCAAGGTCATGCAGAAGTGGTGCGCAATAATAGTTTCGACGCGGCTCTGGAGAACAGCCACACGCTGGCAAGCGTGCTTAAACAGGCGGGATACGCGACGGCGCTGATCGGTAAATGGGGGATAGGTGGAGGATGCGAGAGCGGCGGTACCCCGACAACCTCGGGGGCTTGGCCCACGCAGCGCGGGTTTGATTACTTTTTCGGGTATAACAATCATATCGCCGGACACAGACATTATCCCAAGGAAGAAAGTGTGGCCGACCCTGAGACCCATAAAAATGCGATATGGGATGGGGATAAAATCGTGACGGATGATTTGGACGGTGCGTACAGCACGGATCTTTTTACGGCTCGGGCAAAGAAATGGATAGAAGATACGCATAAGGCCAATCCGAAGAAACCGTTTTTTTTGGCTCTCACATTGATAGCGCCGCATGCACGCTTGGCCGTGCCGACCATGGCCTATCCGAAGAATGGCGGAGTGCGCGGCGGGGTGCAGTGGTTGGGTAAACCCGGCAAGATGATTAACACGGCGAGCAATAATTGGGACAGTTATGTGTATCCTCAGTACCGCAATGCTTGGGAGAAGTACGCAAAGAAGAGATATGGCGATAAGGCATCTTCCAAACTCGACGGCGCTCGCCGACATGCTACGATGATTACGCGTGTGGACGATGCTGTCGGAGATATTGTTCGTCTCTGTAAAGATTTGAAAATTGATCGTAACACGTTTTTGGTGTTCACCAGCGACAACGGACCGCACAATGAGCCCGGTTCCGTGAGGGGCGAGGGAGATCATCCGGCGCCGGCTCAGGATCCATCGTTCTTCCGCAGCTATGGACCGTTGGATGGCATCAAGCGTGATGCTTGGGAGGGAGGATTGCGTGTGCCGTGTGTGGTATGGGCGCCCGGGATAGTAGCCGGAGGGGTGAAAAATGCGCAGCCCACGCAGTTTCAGGATTGGATGGCCACCTTTGCCGATTTGGCCGGTGTTCCCGTGCCCATGCGGAGCGATGGCGTATCGATGCTGCCGACGCTGCGTGGGGAGAAGGCTTCGGACCGGCAGCAAGGGGTGGTGTATTCTGAATATGCCTATGGTGGCAAAATCCCGTATTACGACGACTACGCATCCAACAAGAGGGATCGCATGCGTGGAGAGCAGCAGGTCATACTCTTCCCGGTGCCTGCCGGCAAAAATGGGGAAGCCACCCGCTGGCTCAAGGCCATCCGTACCGGAATTAGCACGGGCGAGGAGGATTTCGAAATCTACGATGTAGATGCGGACACTCATGAATCCCAAAACTTGGCAGATAAGTACTCCGAGTACCAGGATCAGCTCAAAAAGAGCGTGCTTTGGAACCGCAGAGCTTACGATTATGTGCGCGATCCATCCGCGGGAAAACGTCATAATCCGTGCGGAGGAAAACGATTGTACGACGGTGTGCTGGTGCCACCGGATGATACGGATAGCGCCGCGCTGAAGCCCGGGCTAAAAGTGCGCCGTGTGTCGGCAGAGGTGCCGTGGGTACCCGTGTTTGACACACTCTCTCAGGCGGCTCAGGCAGAAACGGGAGAGGCCGCGGACTTGTCGAAAGAAGAGTTGCCGGCTGGTAGTGTAACGCAGTACTCCGGCTACATGCGTGTACCGCGGGATGGACGACAGTGGCATTTCTACTTGACGCTGAGCGATGTGCCCGGGACTAAGGCTTACATCAAGCTGCACAACTTCCAGTTGATCGATGCTGACGCAAATTATCGGCCCGGGAGCACAGCTACGGAAAGTGCCGCTGCCAATGTGGTGGAGAGTGTGGAGGAAAAGACCGGCAAGGCGGGAATCCCGTTGAAAGCAGGTCTGCACGCCATCAATATCACGGTTGTGCAGGGGAAGAGTGGTTCGGGCAAAATTCGCTTTGAACGTCAGCGCGGTAACGATGGCAAACGCGAACTTGTCCCGGCGAGCGCCTTCATGAACTGAACGACGCAACGCATACTAAGCCTCCCAAATCGTAAATCGTACATCGTACATAGGCAAACGCATCTGCGTTTGCCCCGCGTTTGCCATGGGGTTGACAGGATGGGCAAAAGCTGCTTAAATAACGAGGTCATGAGTACGATATATACGCAGATCACGGAGAAAATGAAGGCAGCGATGCTTGGAAAAGATACGGTGGCGCTGGGAGCGCTGCGCGGGCTCAAGACAGCGCTGCAGAATGCACAGGTGGCGAAAGGGAATGTACACGAAGAGCTGCCGGACAACGAAGCGCTCAATGTGGTGCGCAAGCAGCTCAAGCAGCGCGAGGATTCCATCCGCATGTACGAACAGGCCGGACGAGGTGAACTTGCTGAGAAGGAAAAGGCGGAAATGGAGGTGCTTGCGACCTTTTTGCCGGCGGAGATGACCGAAGAGCAAATTTCGCCGATATTGGAGGCCGTGCTCAGTGAACTGGGAGCGACGAGCAAAAAGGATATGGGGCGTGTGATGAAGGAGATGCAGGCTCGCACAGAGGGGCGTGCTCCCGGCAAACTTCTCTCGGCTATGGTTGGGCAAAGGTTGAGCTGAAAAGCGATGTTCTGCGCTGTCATTGTAGCTGCCGGTCACTCCCGGCGCGCGGGCTTCGATAAGCTGGCGGCACCATTGTCCGGGCTTCCCGTGCTTTGTCATAGCGTGCGTGCCTTTGCTCAGGCCGGTACTGATCGCATAATCATCGTGTGCCCGCAGGCTCGTTGGGATGAGCTACGACCCTGGGAGAGCGCCGGAGCCGTGCCCGTGCAACGTGCGGATGGCGGGGAAAGACGGCAGGACTCGGTGCTGTCGGGGTTGTGCGAGGTGGCCGGGGATGAAGCATGGGTGGCGGTGCACGATGGCGCGCGACCGCTGGTGACAGCTGAGGGTATACGCGCATGTCTGGCTGCTGCGCAGCAGTGCGGAGCAGCAGCCTGCGCGCATCCTGTTGTAGACACCCTGAAGCGGGCGGATGCCGAGGGGTGTTGCTTGCCTGAGCAAGTGGAGCGCGCAGGCATGTGGGGAATGGAAACTCCCCAGATCTGCCGTGCCGGGATGCTGCGGCAGGCGTTGCAAGCGACCCGCGGGAACGAGTGTACGGATGAGGTGACGGCCCTGCAGCGGTTGGGAGTGCATCCTAAGCTGGTGCAGGTTGGCATGAATCTTAAAATTACCTTGCCGCATGATTTGGAGCTGGCGCAGGCATGGTGCTCGCGGCGAGAGCTGCGATCATGATGAGTCGGTCCGCACAGCGTGTGTGGGTGGTAGGCGCAGGATTTCTGGGCAGTGAGCTGGTGCGCCTTTGCCGCGCAGCCGGAGTGCAAACGCTCAGTATTGATCGACGTACCATGGCGGATGTGCAAGGTGAGGCGCAGCGGGCCGATACATTGCAGAGAGCTCTGCAAAAATGTCCCCCGCAAGTGATATATAGTTGCACGGCCACGCATGGCGGCGATGCTGAGGCGTACCGAAGCTGCTATGCGGAGGTGGCGGAGCAGCTGGTGCGATCTGCGCCGGGAGCGCGGGTGGTGTTTTGCTCCACTTGCTCGGTCTACGAGCGCCAAGATGGGGGAGAGGTGTCAGAAATGAGCGCGTGCCCGGGAACGGAAGAGAAAATGAGAGCAGTGCTGTGTGCGGAGCAGTCAGTGCTGCGCGCCGGGGGGGTGGTGGCTCGGTTAGCGGCTTTGTATGGTCCCGACCGGTGCGAAATTGTACGCCGCTACGTGCTGGATTTTGGCAGAGAATTGCCCGGTGGAAGGGCGCGATGGGTCAATTATGTGCACGTGGCGGATGCAGCGCGCGCCCTCATGCTCCTGGCAGTCCGCGGTGAAGCCGGGCAGGTGTATAATGTGTGTGGAGAATCACACCGACTTGGAGATTTATACACCTGTCTGGACACTCTTTGCGGTGGGCGTGAAATGGGATCCGGATCCCCGCCTCCGCAGCCGGAAGGACGCGGACGCGCGAACATGCGTGTGAAGGCGGATAAAATTCGCTTGCTTGGGTGGGAAGCTCGGGAAGACTTGATGAGTTTTGCTCGCCGGTTCATCGATGAAAGTGGGAAGATGCACTGCGATGCGTGATGACTATTACGAGATACTCGGGGTAAAACCGGAGACTGACAGGAGAGGCATCAAGTCGGCATACCGGAAGCTTGCCATGCAACTGCATCCGGATCACAACAAGAATGATGCCGCCTCAGCTGAAAAGTTTAAATTGCTGGCCGAAGCCTGGCATGTGCTGGGCGATGCAGAGCGCCGTGCTGATTACGATAGTTGGCTGGAGCTTCACAGAAAGTATGACCGTCTTCCCGAGCTGGCGCAGATGCCGCGTCATCATGCCCGTATGTCATCCCGCAATGCTGAAAGACGCAGTGAACGCAGGTCTTCTCGGCATGTAACGAGCCGTGGCGGTCGGGTAAGGCCTTTCTTGCTGCGGCGCAGCATGCGGGTACCGCTGTGGCAGTACGTGCTCATGTGCGTGATGTGTTTGTGCTGTATCGTGCCGGGTGTTATGCGTGCTGTGCGTGGAATTGAGAGAGTTTCAGCGGCTCAGGCAGATGCAGAGCGGCGAGGGACACCGGGGGAATCCCCTCTGCCGCCGGAAGAACAAAAGAGGGGCTTGCAGCAGTACTTGAATCGCATCTCCGGGGAGGCTCAGAAAGGTGAACCGGCAGCTCAGTTCGCGTATGGTAATTTGCTGTACAACGGAGTGGCCGGTTTAGAGATGCCTCCCGATCCGGCAGCCGCACACGAGTGGTGGCTCAAAGCGGCGGCGCAGGGGTACCGTCCCGCCCAGCGAGCATTGGATTCTACTCCTTATTCTGCTCCGAAGGAGGAGAGTCTCGATGCGAGAAAATCCAGAGAGACACAAAGGTGAGCACACCCAAGTCATCCAACCACCCAACGAGCGGGAAGAGCCAATCCGGCAAAATGTCAAAGGGCATGACCAGGTAGAGCAGAGCCAGAACGGCAAGCAGTTTGTTGCGCGGCGTCCATACGGTGCCTTTCCGCGCAGTTTCAAAAGCTTTTTTTACTTCACTGATTTTTTGAGGTGACAGAGGCATGGCGAGCAGAAGGACGGGTTTTACGGCGTGACGAACGGCGCTTCCTGCGCGGCGAATAGCGTTGCAAATGTACTTGCATGAGCCACAGAACAAACATGGATGCCGCATCCACCCGCACAGCGGCAGATTGCGAGAGTGCATGGGCGAGACGGGTCATGATTTCCACAAGCGTAGCGTACTCCTGAGCATCATCCACCAGATGGGCATCTTCCAGCAGTTCATGCAGCTCAATCATGCTGCGATAGCACACCATCCAATCTTGTTCCGTGCTGGCAGAAAGCGCGCTTAGAATACGCGTCGGAAGCGCTGTGAGACGCTTGTCTATTTTTCGCAGCAGGGCGAGCCTGGCGCGATCCGGACGGGCGAGGGTTGCCGCGTTGAGCAAGTGCCGCAAGCGGCTCTCCAGTTCCCCGTGAGCAGCGAGTACATCCTGCGGCACATATTGCGGGGAATGCTGCGATTGGGGCTGTGAAGCGACACGGGAGAAAAGCCGCTGCAGAGCATGAGCGCGTCCGCCAGGTGTAAGACACTGCGTTTCAAATAGAAGATGCTGTTTGCGGTGCTCCATGGCGAAAGGAAGATGATCAGAACGACTGGAGCATCTTGACGTATTGGGCAACTTCGATATCCACATTCAGACGGCTCTCGCTCGGGTCTGTTGCATTCGTAGTTGCGTTGCCGGTACCCCCCGTGGAGGCGCTGCCGTTCACCGTGGTGGCTACGGCCCCCATAGCCGTGGTTTCTCCACTGTCGCTTGTGGAGGGAGCAGGCTGTGCAGATGCGACAGCTGAAGATGTTTCCTGAGATGATGATTCTTTGGATTCAGAACCCATGGCAGTGCCGGAGTCGGTCGTCTTATTCTGGGCAATGCGGGCATCCGGCCAGTCCATGTTTTCTTTTGGAAAATCAAACTTTGCGATGGGGTGCCTTGAGCGGAGGTAGGATGAGACTCCCTGAATGGATCCGGCATGATAAGTCTTTCCTTTTTTGTTGGCAATGCAGAAATTAGAGCTTGTACTGTACACAATGAGTTCGCAGCCGGGGAACTTGGTCTTGAGCTCACTCTTTTCGCGTGATGAAAACTCGGGCAGATAGGAGCTGCTGTTGTAGAAGCGGCTGTCTAAAAAGTCGATGACATCCACATTCTCAAGACGCCCTCTGGCAATGCGAAATTCCACGTGATCGAGGGAAGAGGTGGTGACGTCAAGCAGTATTTCAATGACGCCACGACACTTTTTACGCATGTAATCGGTGGAGGAGTAATCCATCTGAGCACGCAACAATTTGCCTTGCCATCCGACGAAACGCACACTTCTCCCCTTATCGGGGTAAAGAATGAGAGAGGGTGCATGGCGACGGCTGTAATTAGTGGCCGGGCAGATGATAGCTGCCCAGGGGTCACCGCCTTCGAAGGGAACCACTCTGCACTTACTGGAAAGTTCTTCTGCCAGATGTTGAGCGACTTTTTGAGCTGCAGCTTTTTTACTGGCGTTCACAAAGATCATCTCGATTCTTCCGGAAGAATACGGGGTGCTGACTGCCACGATGCGGCACCCGTCCAGTTTCAGCAGATAGCTTTCTCCATCTTCTACGGCTTCGGGGAATTTTTCTTTGAAATCGCTCAACAGAATATCGGAAGACTCTTCACGATCCTTTGCCGCAGCGAAATGGCCGGCAAGTGCAGCCGTGGCGATAAAAAGCAGCAGAACTAAGAGACCTCGCATGTTCATGGTTTCTCAGAGGAGATGGAGGGTTGCCCGGCAGGCCAAGGATGATCTTTTCTTGGAAAATTACACGGGAATTTCCCGACGGTAGCCCCCTTGGGCGATTCTCCAAAAGCCATTGCCGACAGGTAGCGCCCCCCTGTCGGCATGGAAAGAATAAACGCCAGTGTGTGAATAAAATGGGGCATGGAGTTGGTGTTAGTCCGCGTACGATTTGATGAGCTTGAGAATGTACTTATGCATGCGGGGAATGTTGGATTGTATACTCTCGGCAAGAGCGAGCTGATTGCGGGCGCGGACAAGGTTATGCTCCGCGTACTCACAGCGGAAGTACTTATCTCCGTCCAGATAATCCGTGAGGAAACGCATGCCGATTTCGGCTGTAATGAGCCAACCTGAGAAGGCGAGCATGTTGACTTCTTCAGGCGTGAGAAAATCGTGCGTTGCGTCCAGGTAGCCTTCGGCCAGCGATTCAAAGAAAGGCATTTGCATGTGCACCTTGGAGAGATCTGTTTCATCCTCGCTCGCCATGCAGGTGGCGGTGCGCACCATGTCGCCGAAGTCATACAGGGAGAGACCTGGCATCACCGTGTCCAGATCAATGACGCAGACGGCGCCATCGGTCTCTTCATCCAGCATCACGTTGTTAATTTTTGTATCATTGTGAGTGATGCGGGTGGGAAGTTCGCCGCTCTTCTGCATGTCCACCAATTTGCTGAACTGCGGGGACCAGGAACGAACAAGCTCGAGCTCCTTCTTGCAAGAATCAACACGGTGCATGGTATCCGACGCAGCGCTTTTTTGCAGGGCCTCAAAACGTTTGGGCGTGTTGTGGAAATCAGGAATGGACTCGCGGATATCTTCGGGATTCATGTCCGAGACCAGCTCCTGGAATGATCCGAAAGCGTACCCGGCTTGGTAAGCTTGGCGCGTATTTTCCACCACATCGTAGGTGTGGGTGCCTTCAATGTTGTTGTAGCAACGCCACATGCCGCCCTCCTCGGGCAGGTTGATGTAGTTGCGCCCCCCGCGTGCCGGGTACAGAGTGAGCGTCTGCCCCGCAGCATTTTTGCGGCGACGCAGCACCTTCCACGATATGTGGCGCGTCACCTTTTCCACGTTTTTCATCACCTGCGCAGGATCTTTAAACACGTAATCATTGATGCGTTGCAGAATATAACGATCCACGTGACCATCGTCGGTGCGGTAGCACGCGCGGTACGTCGTATTGATATGCCCATTGCGCAATTCCTCGCCATACAAAAAATCACCGCTGATAGCGAACTGATCGCCGATATGTGCGATCCGTTCTGCAATGGCTCCCTTCTGAAGTTTGCTCATATATGTGTAATTTGAGTTAGCGCGCGTTAGATCCGCTATGTCCACCGCGGGATGTTTTGGTCGCAGCCTTGTCGGCGTTTGCGGCATTGCGCTTGTCGGCTTCATTGTTGTACGAGAAGGAGATAAGACGAAATGCCTGAGCTTTAGTGGGATGCCTGGCGATGATGATGAGGTGAGCGATGCCCGGGTTCATGGGAAACTTGGAGGACCGAAGCATCATGGGGGTGCCGCCTTCCAGTTCGGGTGGAACACGTAAGACATATTCAAGAATCTTAACGTCCGGGTTGTTCTTTTTGATAAAGGTCCATACATTCGGACTGGATGGCAAAATGCAATTGCCTTCAGGCCTCTTAAAAGAGGAGATCATGTCGCCCTTTTCCGGATACTTTCCGGGCTTCGTCGTCGTAACCATTTCGATGGCAACGGGCGAAAAATTGAGCACGTAGAAACCGCCCACGGGTAAGTCTGACTCGCGGATAAAGAAGTATTGCGGTTTCGTTTTCTCGGCGCCAAGTACAACGAGGCAGATAACACGCCCTTTGCGTACTTCCTGCGGGAGGGGAATATCCAGCAAGGCTTCCGGCTTCTTTCCTTCCCCGGGATCATTTTCGTAGAGAAGAATATGTCCATCGCTTCCCGGCAGCACTCGCTCACTCGGCCCGCGGGATGTTATGTGGACAGGCATGTACTCGTCTTTGTAGAGGGCGTAGAGCGGGGAAGGAAGCTTCCTTTCGTGAGGGCTGCACACCACAAAACGCACGCCGGTCGTGGGGTACACGGGTGCCTCATAATTCTCTTCCTGCTGATCCGGAGATGGTGGGGCTGGCGCCGGCGAATTTTGTGCCCACGTCATGCCGCATGCGGACGCAATGGCTAGAAATGTAAAGAAATGTGTTTTTTTCATGTGGGCTTGGGGATGGAAGCTGAAGCCATGATACCAGTTTGCCGCGCGCATAGCAAGGCAAAACAGGTGAATTTGCAAATCGTACACGGTTTGCGTATCTACGTGTTCTGCTTGCAGTTCTCTCTTCATATCCCGGTGCATCCTTTCATGCGCTCCATTATCC
>CANPYO010000033.1 GCA_947588645.1 uncultured Akkermansia sp.
TCCCTCCTTCCGCAACTGCGCTTATTCTATCGCAGTCCCCCGTATTTTAACACCTCAAATTAACCGTTTACGATTTAGATATTTGGAGAGCTACCGGCTCGCGAAGATGCGAAGCTTTAGCTGAGGTGGAGGAAAAAATCGTGCAAGTTGGTTGGTTCGAAAGGGTTGCGAATCATGCGAAGCCAAGTTCACGGCTTGGCCAAATCGTACATCGTACCTCGTACATAGGCAGACTCCGTCTGCCTTCAGTTGTGCAGGTATGCTGCGGCAGCTTCGGCGCACAATCTGCCATCCATAGCTGCGGAAACAATGCCGCCGGCGTACCCGGCTCCTTCGGCACATGGGAAAAGTCCGGCAAGTTGCGGGTGTTGCAGGGAGGCCGTTCGCGGGATGCGCACGGGTGAGCTGGTACGCGTTTCCGTGCCGATAAGTAAGGCGTCCTCGCCGGTGAATCCCGGGATATTGCGCTCGAAGAGGCGTAGTCCTTCCGCCATACGTTCACAGATGCCGCGTGGCAGCAATTCCCACAGATTGTACGGCGTAATTCCGGGACGGTAATTGCAGGTGCGCAGGGTAATTGACTGGCGCCGAGCCAGGAAATCCGGCACGCGCTGAGCCGGGGCTTTCATGGCTCCGCCACCGGCGAGGGCAGTGGCTTGCTCCAGTTGCTTTTGCCAGGCAATGCCGGAGAGTGCACCGTGCTCGCGTGCGAAGGAAGCCGTATCTTCGGGGGTAACGGTCACCACGAAGCCGGAATTAGCGAGCGGGGAATTGCGACGGGAAAGCGACATACCGTTCACAACCACCTCATCATTTTCTGTGGCGGCGGGAACGATGAACCCGCCCGGGCACATGCAAAAGGAATGCACCCCTCGTTCGCGAATGGTGGTAGAAAGCGTGTAGCGAGCGGCGGGCAGGTTGTGCGGGCGCGCTTGCCCGGGACGCAAGTGGTAGAGTGAGGCATCGATGAGAGCCTGCGGGTGTTCAATGCGTACACCGGCAGCGAAGGTTTTGCTCTCCATCAGCAGCCCTTCCTCCGCCAGCATGCGGTAGATGTCGCGTGCGCTGTGGCCTGTAGCCAGTACGACGGCATTTGCTTGCCATTCTCGACCGTCCGCACTGCGTACGCCGAGCAATCGCGAACCATCGGCGCTGCGCAAAAGGGCGCACACGCGCGTGCCGAAGTGCACCTCTCCTCCGGCGGCAATGATGGCAGCTCGCATGGATTGGATAATGCGCGGCAGTTTATCTGACCCTATGTGCGGGTGGGCGTCTGTCAGAATGACGGGATCTGCGCCGTGCGCCACGAAGTAGCGGTACACCTCCGCGACATCCCCGCGTTTGGTGGCACGGGTGTATAATTTGCCGTCGGAGAAAGCCCCGGCGCCGCCTTCGCCAAAACAGTAATTGGAATCTGTCGGCACCCGCCCCTCGCAGTTAATGGGACGCAGATCGAAACGGCGCGCGCTCACATCTTTTCCTCGCTCCAGAAGCACCGGACACACTCCGAGTTCCAAACAACGCAGCGCTGCAAAAAGACCCGCCGGACCACTGCCCACGATGATGACGCGCGGGGCATTCTTCGGAGCCGGTGCAGGAGGTGTTGGGAGAGGCGGCGGTGCGGGCAGGGGCTCATCCACTGCCACCAGGCAGCGGAGCTGCTTGCAAATGGTGCGCTGACGGGCATCGATGCTCTCCTTGAGAAGGCGAAGACCGCGAATGCGACGTGGCGGCAGGTGAAGCGCCTGCGCGGTGGCTCGCAACCGCGCCTCCGGAGAGTCGGCCTGCGGCAGAGGCAAGCGCAGATGAAGCTCCCGGAGCATGGGAAGGAAGAAGGGTTAGCGGATGCTTTGCTGCATGCAGAAGGCGGGCTCGTCTTCTCCTGGGGAGCCCACGACCACGGCGGGTACGCCTGCCACGGTCGTGTGCGGGCTTACATCATCCAGCACCACCGAGGAGGCGGCAATTTTAGCGCCTTCGCCGATTTCCACACGTCCCAGCACCTTTGCCCCTGCGCCGATCATGACCCCCGTGCGCACCACCGGGTGACGGTTGCAGAATTCCTTGCCGGTGCCGCCCAGCGTCACCTCGTGCAGCATGGAAACATTGTTTTCCACGATGGCCGTTTCACCGATGACAATGCCCGTACCGTGGTCGAGCATGATGCCGCAACCGATTTGTGCTGCGGGGTGAATATCGATACCGAAAACTTCGCTGGAAACGCTCTGCAACAAGAGAGCGGGAAGTTGGCGTCCCTGTTCCCAGAGCGTGTGGGCAAAACGGTAGGCGCACAGGGCGTGGAACCCCTTGAAGAAGAGCAGGGGAGTGAGCGGGGAGTGGCTGGCGGGGTCGCGGAGAACCACGGCGTGCAAGTCTGCCGCCATTGCCGGAATGAGCTGGGGATGATTTTCGAGCTCCGCGTTGAAAAGCTCCTCCCATTCCTCGCGGGTGAAGTACGGACAGGTGAGTCGTTGTGCCAGGCGCACCGCTATTGCATTTTGCAAACCGGGGCGCGAGAGTACAATTTCTTCGAGCATGCCGGAGAGGCGCGGTTCTTTGCCTGCTTCCTCCCAGGCGTTGCTCAGCACTTTCTCCCAAAGATCCTCTGCCGATTCCGGCAGCTTGGGAATCATCATTTCCGGGCGCAGTGCGCACGTTTCAGTCGTTGTCATGAGAATATCAGCGTTCTGTCGCAGCAGTCCTGCAACATTTCATCCAGACGGTATGTTGTTTCAGCCAGGGCCTCACGAGCAGGCGTCTCCGGCAGGCACCACAGCACTTCCCTCGCCTCCTCGTTGCGCGAGAGCGCTTCGTTCGCCGAGAGTTGAAGCGCTACATGGAAACTTTCCGTCTGGCGCAGGCGCTTCAAGTCGAATCCACTCCGGTTCTCCACGGCGTCGCGCACTTCTGCGGCGATGTCTTCATTGTCCGACTCCATGAGAAAGAAAATCGGAAGGGTGAGCTTGCCCTTCTGGACGTCGGTGCCCAGTGTTTTGCCCGCTTGCTCATCCACGCCCAGCAGATCCAGACAATCATCGTAGATTTGGTAGGAGATGCCGAGAAGGGTGCCCATGCGGTTAAGGTGCTCCACCATCTCATCTTCCATGCCTTGGAGCATGGCAGCTCCGCTCATGGCCATGGCAAAAAGTGTGGCTGTTTTTTTCCGGATAATTTCGTAGTATTCCGCACGTGTCATGGCTGCATCCCACAGGCGGGTGGACTGCTCCACCTCTCCTTCGCACAAATCGCGGGTGCACACTGCCATGCGCTGGTTGAAGCGCAGATCCCCGATGCGCGTGCCAAGCACCATTGCCTGCGCCAGAAGAGTATCGCCCAGCAGCACTGCCAGCTCATTTCCCCACAGCGCGTTCGGCGTCGGACGGTCGCGGCGCACCTCCGCCTTGTCCAGCACGTCATCGTGCACCAGAGAGGCCATATGCAGCATCTCCAGCAGGGCAGCAAAGGATATGTGTTCATCTTTGATGCCGCCGGTGGCTGCCGCCGTGAGCAGGACTAAACCCGGTCGTATCATCTTACCTCGTCCCATGCACAGCTGAGCCATATACCCGCGCACATGCGGCTGAAAATTGGTAGACTGTGCGGCAATCTTTTCGCGAACACGCTGCATTTCCCCTTTGATGAGACGCAGGTGCTGCTTATGATGGCGCAGTTTACTGAAGAAAGGAAAGCTCATGGGAGCAAAGTGTATCCGCTGCTGCGGGACGTGCGATACTTTTAGCAGAGAAACGCCCAATTGGCAAGCAGATTGTTGCCATTTACGATTTACGATCCGGAAAGTTCGCGCGCGTTGTGCGGGGATGCAAAGCCGGGGAGGACGGGATGTCCCGAAGCCGTGATCGGACGTGGTTACAAAGGAGCGGGAGGCGGTGGCAGACAGGGGCTGACCATGTACGATGTACGATGTACGATGTACGATGTACGATGTACGATGTACGATTTGGCCAAGCCGTGAACTTGGCTTCGCATGGTTCGCGACCCTTTCGAACCAACCAACTTGCATGATTTTCCCCACCACCTCAGCTAAAGCTTCGCATAGCCCGCAGCTCCGCTGCGCATTATTTTCATCGTAAATCGTAAATTGTAAATGGCAAACGCATTTCCTAATGCGTTTGCTGTGGATATTCTCATTGACATTTTATCGCTCGGCGTCTATGCTGGTTGCATGCGGATTGTGACATCAAAGAGGGAATTGCGCGCGGCGCTGGCAAAGAATGCAGCCAATCCGCGCGTGCTGGTGCCTACTATGGGTGCGTTGCATGCGGGGCATGCTTCTTTGCTGCGGCAGGCTCGCGAACTTGCAGGCGAACAGGGATGCGTGGTGGCTTCCGTCTTTTTGAATCCTGTGCAGTTTAACCAGGCATCAGACCTGGCGAGCTATCCGCGCACTCCGGAGCAAGATGCCGATATGTGCGAAGAGTGCGGGGTGGATGTCCTTTTTATGCCTGACGCGCAGCAGATGTACTGTGAAGACCGCAGCATTTCTCTGCACGAGTCGGCGCTTTCCACTGTGCTGTGCGGTGCGAGTCGTCCGGGGCATTTTGATGGCGTCTGCCTCGTGGTTGCCAAGCTATTCAATTTGGTGCAGCCCACGGATGCCATTTTCGGCGAGAAAGATTTTCAGCAGCTTGCTGTGTTGCGCCGTCTCGTTCGGGATATGGATTTTCCCGTTGCTTTGCACGCGGCTCCCATCGTGCGAGAAGCGGATGGACTGGCTGTTTCCAGCCGCAATGTGCGACTCACGCCCGAGCAGAGGGCGCAGGCTCCGCAGCTGTACGCCCTGTTGAGGCAGGCGGCGGATGCCTTCCGCAGCGGGACCTCGGCTGGCGAGGTCTGCCGCGGAGTGGAGAAGCAGCTGGAAACCCTGCCCGGGGTGAAGGTGGATTATGTGCGGCTGGTACATCCGCAGACGCTGCAGACGCTGGATGAGAATGCGGCCGGAGAGCAGCAGGCGGTGTTGGCCGCGGCCGTTTTTTTCGGGGATGTGCGGCTCATTGATAATCTCCCAATTATCCCCCGCTCATGATTCAAGCTTTCGACTTGCACCGCAGTTATTCCATCAGTTCCAGAACGGTGGAGGTGTTGCACGGACTGGACTTGCACATTGCCGCGCGTGAGAAGGTATTTCTGTGTGGACCGAGTGGTGCGGGGAAAACCACCCTCATGTACACCCTGGCCGGGTTAGAGCAACCTCAGCAGGGACGCGTGATTGTGGATGGTCAGGATGTTTACGCGCTTTCGCTGCGTCGCCGCGCTCTCTTCCGCAACAAGACCATGGGCTTTATCTTCCAAAATTACATGCTCATGCCCGAGCTCACAGCGTTGGAAAATGCCTCTCTTGCCACCGCCGTGGCAGGACAAGAGGCTACTGAACGCGTGCTCTCACTCTTGGAGCGCGTCGGTTTGGCGGATCGACTGCACCATCTCCCCTCTGAATTGTCCGGCGGTGAGCAGCAGCGTGTTGCTATCGTCCGCGCCCTCGCTCACGATCCTGCTATCATCTTTGCCGATGAACCGACCGGTAATCTCGATTCGCGCAATGGCGCTCAGATTCTCGATTTGCTTTTTTCCCTGGCGGATGAATGCGGGAAAACCCTCGTCATCGTCACCCACGATGCTCAAATTGCCTCCCGCGGCGACCGAGTGCTCATGATCCGCGATGGAAAAGTGGATGTGCAAACGCGTTGAGAATTTACGACGGAGGCAGACGAAGTCCGCCTATGTACGATCGAAAAATTCGTGCGCGAACTTTCCAAATCTTAAATTATGAGCGTATTATGCTACATTGCGCGCCGATAACTGCGTGTCAAGATCGTTTTTTCTTGGAACGGATGTGGGGCGGTATGACATAAGATTTGGGGAACTTTCGCAGGCAGGGCTTGACTGCGAGGGTCATTTGGGTGTAGAATGGGTGCGTTCAACGATCTTTCGTATTATTATGAAGAAGTTCGCTACTACACTGTCGGTATTGGCTGTCGTTATCAGCTCTCTGGTGGCAACGGCTGCAGCGGAGGTGAAAATTGCCTCTGTGAATATGAGTGAGCTGCATGTCATGTTTTACAAGCGTGTGGATGCAGAAAACGACCTGCGCAAGCAGGTAGATGCCATACGCGAGGAGATTACCACGCGTCAGGAGAAGGTGAAGGCTCTTGAGCAGAAACTGGTAGGTATCCAGAAGCAAGCAGACCCCACCCTTTCGGAGGCCGCGGTCAAGAAGCTGCGTGAGCAGTTCTCGTCCGTGAAAAACGAGTACGATGCCGAGCGCCAGGAGTACGACACCTTTGTCAAGCGGCGCCAGCTTGCGATTAATGACATGCGCCTTCGCATGAGCACGCTGCTTGCGCGGGAGATGCACGAGGTGGTGCAGGCTGTGGCCGCGGAGGAGGGAGTGGATTTTGTGATTGACTCTTCCGCGATCAGCCAGACCCCGGGTGGTCGTATTTTCCCCTATGTGAAGCCGAGCATGGACATTTCCGAGAAGGTCATCAAGCGTTTGAACGCGGATGCCCCGGCGGGGTTTGATGCGCAGGCAGAGCTGCAGAAGTTCCGCAGCGCTGTGCAGCAGGGCGCCTCTGAGCAGCCTGCCCAGGAGGAGACCTCCACTGAGGCCGCTCCGGCTCCGGCAGCTCCGGCAGCTGAGTAAAATTGGGTTTGGACGGCGGGGTAATCGGCACATACGATTTCCCCGCCGTCGTTTTTTTTGTAGAAAAAGGTTTCGCGCATGACTCTCTCCGCAGCGGATATCCTGCAGCTCACCGGGGGCACGTTGTTGCAGCCAACCCGGATGGAGGAGGTGCCGGCGATTACCGGCGTGGCTACGTTAGCCGAGGCCGGCTCTGGGGAGGTATCCTTCCTGGGTAACGAAAAGTACTACAAGGATTATTTGGGCACGAAGGCGGCGCTGGTTCTGGTGCCGCAAGGTGTGCCGGATAAGCCGGAGGGGGTGGCTCTCGTCGAGGTGGAGAATCCGTCGCTTGCTTTCAATGCATTGGTAGATGCTTTTTTGAAAGTGGGCAATGATTTTGAACCGGGTGTACACCCGAGCGCCGTGGTGGATCCTACTGCGCAGGTGGATGCGACCAAGGTGCGTGTGCAGGCCGGGGCTATCATCGAGGCCGGAGCGCGCATAGGCGCGGGCTCGGATATAGGTCCTGGCTGTGTGATTGGCAAGTACGTGAGCATTGGCGAGCACTGCCGTCTGTATGCGCGCGTGGTGGTGCGGGAGCGTTGTGTGCTGGGCAATCACGTGGTGATTCAGCCCGGCGCCGTCATCGGGGCGGATGGTTTTGGCTTTCTGCTCAATAAGGAGACAGGTCGCTATGAGACCGTGGATCAGGTAGGCATTGTGGTTATTGAGGATCACGTTGACATCGGCGCCAACACCACCATTGATCGTGCCCGCTTCGGTCGTACTGTCATTGGCGAGGGCTCCAAAATCGATAATCTCGTGCAAATCGGACACAACGTCACCATCGGCAAGCACACGATCATCGTTTCGCAAAGCGGCGTGGCCGGCAGTTCTCATTTGGGCAACTATGTGACCGTCGCGGCTCAGTGCGGAATCGCCGGACATCTGCATATCGGCGATCAGACAATTTTGGCGGCGCGCACGGGGGTGATGTCGGATTTGGAGGGAGGACAAGCCTACTGGGGCTCGCCGAGCGCCCCCTTCAAGGAAGCGATGAAGCAATCGGCTGCCGTGCGTAAGTTGCCGGAGGCTCTCAAGGCCATGCAGGCGCTCAAACGCGAGGCGGAAGAGCTGCGTGCTCGCCTGAGCAAACGCAAGTTTTTCTGAGCGAAAGTCTGCCCATGTTTTCCTCTGAATTGTATCGTCCGAACGCCGCTATCATCTACCGTCGCAGCAATGGGGATATTCTCATCTGCGAGCGAGTGAAGCCGGAAGGAGCCTGGCAGTTCCCCCAGGGGGGGATTAAGAAGGGCGAGTCGCCCATGGATGCCGCTTGCCGCGAGGGGATGGAGGAGACGGGATTCCGTCCGAACGAGTACGATATTGTGGCGGAGCATGGTCCCTACCGTTATGATTACCCTCCTGCTGAGCGGGAGCGTGTGTTGCGCAAGCGCGGCATACCTTACGCCGGCCAGGAGCAGCATTATTTCCTGTGCCTCATGCACGATGATACTGCCGAACCCTGGCTGGATTACAAGGAGTTCTGCTCGTACCGCTGGGTGCGACCGGAGCAGTTTGACCTCAACTGGCTTCCGGATTTTAAGCGCGAGGTGTACCGCTGCGTGCTGCGCGACTTTTTCGGGATAGAAAAGGCGTGAAGATGGAGCCAATTGCCCACATTCGCTCTCCGTACGCGGAAAAATTTGGAGTACCGCGCCAGAGTGGACTGGCTCCGCATGTGCAGGCGTCGGTTATTTTCTCTCCGTCGATCACCCAGGACCACGTGCGCGGGCTGGAAACTTTTTCGCACATTTGGCTCCTCTGGGGATTCCATTGCGTGGAGGAAGGGAGTGCCCACGCGACGGTGCGTCCCCCGCGACTTGGGGGCAATGCACGCATCGGCGTGTTTGCATCACGTTCGCCATTCCGCCCGAATCCTATCGGGCTTTCGGCCGTGCGCTTGTTGGCGGTGGAGGCGGGCCCCGTGTTGCGGGTAGCCGGGGCTGATTTGGTGGATGGCACGCCGGTTTACGACATCAAGCCCTATTTGCCGTACGCGGACTGCATCGAGGGGGCGAGTTCCGGCTTTGTGGACAGTGCGCCGCGCGAGCTGCTCTCTGTCGAGCTGCCGGAGACGTTGCCGTCGGGGCTGCCGCCGGAATATCGGGAGGCGCTCTGCGAATCGCTGGCGCAGGATCCCCGCCCCGCTTATCAAGACGACCCTGAGCGCGTGTACCACATGATTCTGCACCCCTGCGAGCTGGATTTCACCGTGTCCGACGGCGTGCTGCGCGTCACTTCCATTCGTCGCATGCCATGAGCAACGTCGCTCAGCCTGCGGGAGTCGACACCTTGCGTCCCGGAGCAGGGGAAGCTGTTTGCCATTGTCGTGCGGGGCAGGTGGTAAGCTCCGTCGTGCGCGGTGAGCAGTCTCCCGGTGTGCCGTGGACAGAGTCCACGCTTGTGCCTGTTTTTTCTGCCACCAAAACAGCGTCTGCTGCATGTTTTTTGCAGGCCTTGGCAGAGCGGGGGAGCGATCCGGGAATGGAGCTCGGCGAACTCTGGCCGCATTTTCCCGCTCCGCATTGCACCGTAGAGCACCTGCTTTCTCACCAGGTGGGGCTGGCGGCGTGGGATGTTTCCGCACCCATCGATGATTTGGAAGCCTGCCGTGCTGCAGTGGAGCGCAGCAAACCTCTTTGGGCGCCGCCGCAGCATGGTTACCACCCGCATACCTTCGGTCCCATGCTGGATCTTTTCATGCTTGCGCTCACCGGTTCGCGCATTGCCGATTATTGGGAAAAGCGCGTGCGCAGTCCTCTCGGGTTGGATTTCTACATCGGCCTTCCGTCGGAATTGAGCGGCCGCGTGGCCATTTTACAGGCTCCGCGCGTCCATGGATCCATGCCGGATACGGCCTTCTACCGTGCGTATTTCAATCCCTCTTCCCCAATTCATCGTGCTTTCAATTGCGTGACCGGGCTGCCCTCCCCGCGCTTCATGAACACACCTTTCGGGCTCGCGTGCGGTTGCCCGGCTCGCGGAGGCGTCGCTTCAGCTCGCGGTCTGGCGTTGTTTTATCAAGCTCTTCTCGGAGAACTTGCCGGTACGCCTTTCACGCCGCAGGTGTTGGGCTGGATGAGCCGCCCGGTCGTTTCCGGTCCGGATCTCACCTTGCTCTGTCACACCTCCTTCACCTGTGGCGCCATGTGTGAACCGGCAGAACTTTTTGGCAACGGCGGGTTCGGGCATGCCGGAGCTGGCGGATCTCACGCCTTTGCCGAACCCGACACCGCCAGCTCCTACGCTCGCGTCACGAATGCCATGCAACTTGGCATCTTACCCACATCCGTTCCGAGAAAAAGCACAAATCGATAAGCAACGGCATATTATGCGGCATAAATCGTTGGTCATTTACGATTTACGATTTAGAAATTTGGCGAGCCTCCGGCTCGCGAAGATGCGAAGCTTTAGCTGAGGGGGTGGGTAAATCATGGTGGTCGTTGGTTCGAAGGGGAGCGAATCATGCAAAGCTGCGCCCACGGCTTGGCTGGCATAGGCGCCGCCAGGCGTCACCGCCTCTTTGTAACTACGTCCGATCACGGCCTTACGAATACGCGTCCGCATTTGCTTTGCAGTTTCCGCAGCTTCGCTGCGCACTATTTGCAAATCGTAATCGTAAATGGTCAGTCGCTTTGTTTCGCGTTAGAAGTTGTAACGTGCGCCGACGCTGAGGTTCCAGGAGTTCAGACCGGAACGGAAGTCGGAGCCGGCATTGAAGTAGAGGAGCGTTTGGTCAGAGATGGGTACGCGGAGCGAAGCGCCAAGTTGAAGCGCTGTTTTGCCGATTTCCGCAGCCCGTATGGTGCGGGAGAGATTCGGGCTGGCCTGCAGAGCGACATCGGCCTCTCCCTGAGAGTCGCCAAAGTCCTGTGCAACGTTGGCTCGCAGTTCCATCTGAGCAGCGCGATTAAAGGCTTCCTCCCCCACGGAGGCGATAAAGCGGGCGCCGACCGTCAGTGTAGCTGTCACCCAATCCTGATCTCCCACATTCAGACCAACGCCCTGGCCATCCGCACCGGACTCATTGTAACCGCCCATGTTGGTCTTCATGATGGAGAGACCGAGGAGAGGTTGAAGGACGCGAGTTGTTTCAGTTTGAAGCGGAATATCGCGAGTGATCTCATACATGAGGCCTGCGACCCAGCCGCTGGTGCTGCCGTTCGTACGGTAGGAACCCTCCTCGTAGTTCACCGTGCGGTTCAGTTTGGCTTGGTTAAGCCCCAGCACGCCCACAAGCGTATGACCCCAGCGCCCTTTGGAGAAGCGTCCCATGAGGGACAGATAATAGCTGTCCAATTTACCATCGACTGTGTCGGCGCAACCTCCATCCAAGTCGCCATACAACGCGGTGACACCTGCGGCAATGCTGACTGTCTCATCCACGTCCATTTCGAGTCCGACGGTGCCGCCCCAGGCATTGTAGGTGAAGCCGGACTCGTAGGTTCCGCCGTCCTGGGCGTCGGTGAAGTCGCCTGTCGCCTCGACCCAGAAGTGCGTGAAGGGCATGGATTCGTACGTGTAGTCTTCATTCAGCCCCATCATGCCGGAACGGTCGCGCATGCGCAGCATTTGCGAACGGAGCGCTTCCCTCTGCGCGGTTCCGAGGATCGGCACCGTGCTGCCGGCTACTGCAGCCAAGGCTTTAGACGTTTTTTCGGTGTTATCCGGAGTCTGGGATTCTTTCGCTATCCATTCCATCACATGCAGCAGGGACGAGTTCGTCGTCATCGCGTCGGATTTGCGAGCCTCCCACAGCATCTCAGCGCCGGCCAGTGAGTTGTTTTGATCACCCGCCACGGAGAGGAATACGTTATCATGATTGGCTTTTCCATTCAGCACGATACCACTCCTCCCTTTGACATCCTCCTTGTACGTGGCCTCAAGATCTTTCCAGCAGAAGAGGAAGGAACCTTCGAGTTCCAAGTTGACCTTGTCGCCATCCTGCAGACCGCCGGTAAAGGAGCTCGCGTCAACGATCAGGAAGTCTTCCAGATCCTTCGGATTGCCTAACGCAAAGGGATTATCGCCTAAGGTACCCAGAACGAGCGTGGCGTCCCGATTCCAGTCGACGTCTGCCTTAACAGCAGCGCCGACGCCAACGTGGGGGTCATTCAGTTTGCCATCCGACGTTGCCAGGTTGTAGAGAATTTCCAGCTTGCCGCCTTCTCTGACCTCAAGTTGCCCGGCTTGCAACTGCGTGACGGCTACGAACTCTTTGCCGAATCCCTGAGCGGTCACGGTGAGCGTGCCGGCCTCGCCATCCTCGCCCCCGATGATCACATTGCCGTACCTCGCGATTTGCTCGCGATTATCATCGGACGTTTGCTCGGTATTGACTTCCTTACCGACGACTTCCTTACCGATCAGGGTGAGATGCCCCTTGAGCACCTCAAGGCCTACGGACTGGTTCTCTTGTTGTCCCCCACTGTAAAGCCCTTGATCGACAGCCTCCCCGTCAATGGTGATCCTCCCCGAACCCTCAAAAGAACCGTTGAAGTCTGTCCATCCAAAGTCCCTTTCTGCGTTGGTAATGGTCAAGCTGCCGTCGTTAAATTCCACTGTGCCTCCGACTCCCTGTTCGCCGCCGATCAAGCCACTCACCTTGTGGGAGCCACTCAAGACGAGCGTGGCGTAAGGCGCGTCCTCCTCGCCGTCTTTCTTGTCCAGCCAGACAGCAACGTTATCCAGCTCGTTCGTCCCCAGATCCAGTCGATCTTTCACGCGAAGAATGCCCCTGCCGGAGATGGTACCGTTACCCCCGGGGGTGGAACTGCCCTCCACGTCGAGCATGCCGTTGATTTCCAACGCAGCGCCATTGCCGAAGTCACCGAGGGTGTTGATCTTGCTCCCCATGCCATCCACAATGAGGCTGCCCTCGGAGACACGAACCTCCCCGGAGCTATTCAAATCACCGGCGATGTGCAAAACCCCGGCTCCATCCTTGACGATCGCAATATTGGCGTCCCGAACGACAAGCCCCCCTAGCCCCCATTCAGCAATCACCGGATCTTCGCTCTGGCGAATAGTCACCGTCAGGGGGGACCCGACCTGGCTCTCATCCTCCAGCTTGCGTTCATCCACAATAGTGAGTGTACCGCTCCCGGAGTCGCCGGAACTCAGATCGCGCAGCGTCAGGTTTGTTGGAGCATTTTCCCCTCCGTTGAACATGATCTTCATGTCCCTATTCACACGCACCGACGTCCATTTGCCGTTGGAAAGTGTGCTGGCGCTCGCATCTCCGTACAGACTGCTCAACCAAATGCCTGCATCTTCCATGTTGACAAGCAGACGCAGAATGCCGCCGTCACGCGTCGTTCCGTTGCCTGAAGAGACGACGTCGGCGATACTCCAGAAGTTCTCCACATCCGCATCCTCAGGCCAATCGCCGGGCTGGTACTCACCGATGAACTCATACTGCTTGAAGGCAAAATGGTTCTCAAACCACTCCTGGAGCTCGGCATCATCCATGCCTGCGACATCATCAAAGCTGCCGTTGCTGAACCAGAGGTCGACGTAGCCGTCGGCTCTCCCGCTTTGAATCTCCTCCACGACCTCATCGGTCAGGTAGATATTGATTTGGGAATTGTCATTGTCAAACTGGAGATGACCGCTCCCGGAGAAACTCAGCAGATAGTTGCCACCGACCGGGCGTGCCCCCTGATAAGTCCACCCGAGGTTGGAACTACCGACCAAAAACGAGAAATTCCGATTCGTGAAGGTGATCGTCGAATCGTTCCCTATCCCGGTGACTCTCGTCGGAAGAGGGGTCGGCGGCTCCGGGTCGTCGTCCTCCTCCTCGGGAGGATCAGAGAAATTATCAGGGTAGGAGTGTTGTATGCTCTTGAGGTATTTCCCGTCCAGTCCGCCCAAGTCGTTGCTGCCTGACTTTACGCTCACTTCCACACCTCTTCCCGAATCCCCGAGTTTTTCCGCATGGCTCAGGCTGCCGCCGTCCATCGTAATCGACCAAGCGCCGCTTTCCTCCTGATCCGTCGGATCGTAGCCGGCCAGATCCAAGGTGGAGCCGCCCGTCACGGTGATGCTCTTTTTGACCCTCTCTCCATACGTCGAGCCAAGGGAGGTCTTATCCGTGATTTGGACAACGCCGCCACCCCTAATCTCAAAGCCCACACTGCCCTTGCCTTTGCCGTCCAGCACGAGCTTCCTGCCGGACGCTACTTCCAGCAGGTGCAGGTACGCATTTTTCTCATCCGAAAAGTACCCGTTATCTCCCCAGTCGATGAAGCCCTCCACCAGGTCGCCATCCTCATTTTCGGTGTCAACGGCCCTCAGGGTAAAGGCGCTGCTCCCCCCCTCTTCGAGGGTTATGATGGGCTTAGCCTCCGGATCATTAGGATTCGGCTCCGTGAAAGTGAAACCCGGGGCAACGAGCGTGTAGACTCCCGTATTTTTACAGACGTAGATCCCGCCCAGGTACATGGCAAAGTCTGCCGTTACCTCGCCGGCGCTTCCCACGGTCTTATTTCCCTCTTGGGCTGCCTCGTAGGCTTCTAAGGCTTCGTTGTAAGCTTTATCGTTCTTGTAGTCGGCTCGATCGGGCTTAGCCTCGAATTTTCTCTCCGTGCCCGCCGCCACAAAGCGCAATCTGTTTATTCTGGAGGAGCTTTCGCCGTACAGCTGCGCCACCGTCTCTCCCTCATCTCCCACACCGTACTGATCAGCTACAATCGTCTCCGCTGTCTCTGCGTCCGGATCGCTGGGCATGCTGCTGAACAGCGCATACAGTCCGGGACCGCCGCTGTTTTGCCCGCCGTTGGTCTCCCCCTTCAGCTCCCCCGCGCCCCCCACGACGTACATATCTTCCACATGTTCGACCTTGTAGGAGTACGACACCTTGACTTCCAGCCAGTCAATATTCGAAAGGTCACCGCCCTGCGCATAGAGCTCCGTCAACCCCTGCCAAATGTCTAAATCTGGTCCCGCAGAACCGGCGCCTGCAGTCTCGTAGAGGAGACTATTGCTCTCACTGGTTGACCCCCTTTGAATGAGAGCAACCTTGTCGCGCGCCATTCCCCCGTACCTTTCTTCGTTGAGTAGCCCATCCGGGTTCCACACCAAATCGTAGCCTTCCTTGGGGTAGATCGAGTTTAAATTAGAAGCTCCCGTAGTATTGTTGAGGTGCCAGCCATAACCAGCCGTGGTAATTGAACCGTTAAAATAGCCTGCTGACATGCCGGAAGGAGTGACATTAAAGTAAAAATCGGCCCTTTCCTCTCTCCAGTTATTGATATCAAAATCCTTAGTCGAGGAGAGGGTGATTATGTTCTTCTTATCCTTCACAATAAAGTTGACAACCCACGTGGCCTCCGTCGTTAACCCTCGCTCCAGCCCCAGCGCCTCCTTCAGGTCAAGCTTAACCCAGCCACTGCCCTCGTCCTCTTTCCAGTATCTAGTGATATCAACGCGATTCCTGGAGAAGGTTTTAGACTCCAGTTTTGCTTGAGCGAACGGCATGGCAGCCAGCAGTGCCGCAAGGAGCCCCAATGGTAAGTGCAGTTTCATTACTGAATATGGTCTGATGGTTAAATAAAGTCGGAGAGCGAGGCGATGCGCGCATTTTAACTCCCCACAAGGCTTCCGTCAGTCTACCTCTTTTCAGGGGAGATGTCCACCATTTTTTTCACTTTTTCAAAAAATCCTCACATCCGTCCCACATCCGTCCCACATCCGTCCCGAGAAAAGCGCTCCCAAGGGGTAGTTCACGGCACATCATGCAGCATAATTCGCTGATTATTTACGATTTGCGGTTTACGGTTTAGAAATTTGGCGAGCCCCGGCTCGCGAGGATGCGAAAGCGACCGACGGCTGGAAGGCCGATTAGCCAGCCCGCAGGGGCAAAAACTGACGGCGGCTGCAGGGCCAGGGCGGAAGGGTTCAGCCGGGGAGGGGGAAGTTGCGATTGAAGGCGCTGACTTCTTGGCGCAGGGCATCGTAAGCGTCCGGTGTTGCCTGATTTTTCTGCTCGGCAAGGATGGAGAGGCAACGATCGATGAAGAGAGCCACCTGGCAGACATCCTGCTCCTTCATGCCGCGGGTGGTGACAGCGGGAGTGCCGATGCGGATGCCGGAGGGGGTAGAGGTGCTGCCTTTGTCGAAGGGAATAGCGTTCTTGTTGACGGTGATGCCAACCTTGTCGAGGGCGACTTGAGCTTCGGCGCCATTGAGACCCTTCACGCTGAGATCCACGAGGAAACAGTGGTTATCCGTGCCGCCGGCGACAATACGGTAGCCGAGTTCGGAGAGCTTGGCGGCCATGGTCTTGGCGTTTTTAACGATTTGGGCGGCATAGGTGCGGAACTCGGGCTTGAGGGCCTCGCCGAGGCAGGCTGCCTTGGCGGCGATGACGTGCATGAGCGGTCCCCCCTGCATGCCGGGGAAGGTAGCGCTGTTGAGTTTCTTAGCCCATTTTTCCTTGCACATGACCAGCCCGCCGCGCGGACCGCGAAGGCTCTTGTGCGTGGTGGTGGACACGAAGTCGGCGTAGGGGACAGGGGAGGGGTGCACGCCTGCGGCGACAAGGCCGGCGATGTGCGCCATGTCCACAAACATGATAGCGCCCACCTCATCGCAAATTTGACGGATGCGGGCAAAATCGATAGTGCGTGAGTAAGCGGAGGCGCCGGCGAGGATGAGAGCCGGTTTCACCTCGCGAGCCTTGGCGGCCAGGGCATCGTAGTCGATGCACTCCGTATCGGGGTTAACGCCATAGTGTTCAACGTGATAAAGTTTGCCGGAGAAATTGGCAAAGAAGCCGTGGGAGAGGTGTCCGCCATGAGCCAGGTCCATGCTCAGGATGGTGTCGCCGGGTTGCAAGCAGGCGAGGTAGACGCTCATGTTGGCCTGGGAACCGGAGTGCGCTTGCACATTCACATGCTCGCAGCCGAAGAGAGCCTTTGCGCGGTCGATGGCGAGCTGCTCCACTTTGTCCACCACCTCGCAGCCGCCGTACCAGCGCTTGCCGGGGTAGCCCTCGGCATACTTGTTGGTGAGTACGGAGCCTTGCGCCTCCATGACGGCAGGTGAGGCAAAGTTCTCGGAAGCGATCAGCTCGATATTGTTGTTTTGGCGGCGACGCTCTTCTTCGATGTAGCCGGCGAGCTCCGGATCGCTCAATGCCAATGGGGAGCCGCTCGCTTTCAATAGGCGCTGCACGTGCCGGCCTCCCTCAAACTCTGCGATGAGCCAAGCGTGCAGAATATCGTCCAGGTCATCCGGTGTGATGAAGGCGGATGCCAGGCACATGACGTTCGCGTCGTTGTGCTGGCGGGAGAGGGCGGCAATCTGCGGGGTGCGCACCAAAGTGGCTCGCACGCCGCGCCAGCGGTTGGCCGCTATGCTCATTCCCAGTCCGGAAAAACAGATGAGAATGCCGCGGTCTGCGCGACCATCCACCACGCGGCGACACACCTCGTTTGCGTAATCCGAGTAATCGCAGGATTCTCGACTCATGGTTCCAACATCATCCACCGTGAATCCCCACTCCTTAAGCATCTCCACGGCCGCTTCCTTTAAATCAACTCCCTTGTGGTCTGCTCCGATGACTATGCGCTGCTTGGTGTCCATACGTGGAGCATTATAGAGGGTGCGTCGAAAATGTCAATGAAATTGCAAGATTCCAAATCGTACCACATCCGTCCCAAGAAAAAACACCCCCAATAGGCAGTTAATGGCACATCATGAAGCATAAGTTGTTGGTTATTTACGATTTACGATTTACGATTTACGATTTGAATGCTAGCACGCTGCGCGCGTTCCTGCGAAACAAAAGCAAAGTAGAATTTTCGAAGACGATGGTGCGTTGATAGAAGGAAGGTCTCCTGTGTGAGACTATGTCGGTTTCACGGCTTTGCTCAATCATCAATGGTTTAAGCTTCTTGCTGGCTTATCTTCTTCATCCATGGGAAACGCATGAGGAATGGGTTGAATGAGCCCAGAGATGATTTTATTGGGACACGTGTGAAATCATACAGGAGCCACCAGGCGTCATTGCTGCTTTCTAACTACGTCCGATGGTCGCATCAAAGATTTCGCGGCGCCTTTGCTCTGCTCTCCCGCGCCTCCGGCGCGCGAATTCCTCAAATCGTACATCGTACATCGTACCTCGTACATAGGCAAACGCTTGCGTTTGCCCGGATTTACTTTATTGACAAAATTCGGTGGTGCCGTTAAGGCGCCACCAGGCGTCATTGCTGCTTTCTAACTACGTCCGATGGTCGCATCAAAGATTCCGCGGCGCTTTTGCTCTGCTCTCCCGCGCCTCCGGCGCGCGAATTCCTCAAATCGTACATCGTACCTCGTACCTCGTACATAGGCAAACGCTTGCGTTTGCCTGGATTTACTTTATTGACAAAATTCGGTGGTGCCGTTATGCTCAGGGCATGCGTTTCATTGTGCTTCTAGCGCTGGTTGTTGCTCATGTGGTGTGGGCGGAGCCGTTGCGCGTGGCGAGTTTGCATCCGCTGCTCAGCGAGATGGCGAGGCGCGTGGGCGGGGAGGAAGTGGAGGTGGTGGATCTGTTCCCGCGCCATGGGGAGCTGCACCGTTTTGAACCCGGTGCGCGAGAGCTTGCGCTTGCCGCTCAGAGTCGGCTGATGCTGGCTTGCGGCAAGGGGGTGGAGCCCTATTTGGATGCCCTGCGCGAGAGTTTTTCGGCAGTTGACCCGCCGGTGCGCGTGCTGGAGCTTGGTGATGTCGTGCCGGATGTGATGACGCCGGAGGGCGCTGCCGACCCGCATTGGTGGAATGCACCGGAAAATATGAAAAGAGCCGCCTACAGGCTGGCCATGGCGCTGGGGGAGGAGTTGCCCGAGAAAAGAGAGGCAATACGGGCGCGGCTGACTACGTATGCGCAGGCAATGGATGCCCTCACCCGCGAGGCACGGCTGGCGCTGGCAGAAGTGCCGGCAGAGCGGCGCACACTCGTGACGGAGCACGCTGCCATGTGTCATTTTTGCGCGGCATTTCAACTGCGACCGATGGCGGTGCAGGGTGCGGCTGTGGAGAGCGAGGGGGATATGGCGAGCGTGGCGCAGTTGATTCGCGAATTGCGTCGCCACGGAGTGCGGCGGGTATACGCTGAACTGCGTGAGGCGCCGCGTTTTCTGCAAAATATCGCCGAATCAGCCGATGCCTCCGTGGGAGAATTATCCATGGACGGCGTCGTGCCCGGACAGCCGTCGTACGAGACTATTTTTCGAGCAAACCTGCGTGCCATACGCGAGGGATTGATGGACGAGCAAAGATGATCATGAAGCATCCCATAGTCGCGATAGGGTATGTTCTGCTGGGAGTGATCGCAGCAGGGGCGCCGCTGCTGTACTTTGCGAAGTCGCCCGCGCCTGAAGCCGGGAAAGAAACGACCCCTGCGGCAGAGGCGGCGATGGTGTCCACCCCCGTGCTGGTGCGCTGCACGGACGAACCGGAGGAAATTTGCATCAGGCGCGCGGGCAAGGATCTTCTGCGCTTGACACCCGACCGCAACGGCACGTGGTGTGGCGTTCTTCCTCTGCCCGACGTTTCTCCGGGATCCGTGGTGGAGCTGGAGGTGCAGGCGCGGTGGACAAACATTCTCCCTGCCAACCGAGCCATCACCATAGAAATCATGCCTCCACGCCTGCGCGCTGCGTCGGATACGCAGTGGACTGATACCGGCGCGGGCGAGCTGCACGCTATCTTTATTTTCCGATGGTAAATCATCACGATCACATATGCTGGGGCGCTGCCAACCCGAATCATCACCCGCATGAGTTGCAGGTGCGGGGCTTGAGTGCGTCCTACTCCTCTCGCATGCGTCCGGCTCTTGTCGGGCTGAACTTCAGTATCCATTGCGGGCACACCTTGGCGCTGACAGGTCCCAACGGCGCAGGGAAATCGACATTGCTCAATGTGTTGGCGGGAATCATGCCAACGACGGGAGGAGAGACGCTCTGGGATGGCAAACCGCTGCATTGCACGCGGCGCGAAGTCGCTTGGCTTCCGCAGCGCAGCCAGGTGGATCTCTCCTTCCCCATCACGGTGCGCGAGTTGGTGGAGATGGGGCGCTACCCCTCCCTAGGTCCCTGGCGCTCTGCGGGCGAGCACGATACGCTCATCGTCGATAAGGCCCTGCACACCCTGCGCATAACCGAGTTGCAGCAGCGGCAGATCAGCGAGCTTTCCGGCGGGCAGCTCCAGCGTGCTTTTTTGGCGCGCGCTTTGGCACAGGAGGCGCATATTCTGCTGCTGGACGAACCCTTCACCGGGTTGGACGCGCCGGGAACGAGCGAATTGGGTACACTGCTCGGTGAGCTCGCGCATGAGGGGCGATTGGTGATCGCCAGCTACCACGATGTGGAGCACGCAGCGCGTTATTTTGACTACGCGCTGTTGTTGCGCAGCGAGCAGGTGGCGTTCGGTCCCTGCGCGCAGACATTGACACCGGAAAATCTTCACCGTGCATACTCATGAACGACTTTCTTCAATATCTCGCCGAGCCCGTCGCGCTGCGCACGCTGTGGAGCTGCGTGGTTATCGGATTTGTGGACGGGTATGTGAGTGCGCTGGTGGTGCTGAGGCGTTCATCCCTGCAGATCGGAGCGGTGAGTTGCGCACTGCTGCCCGGCATTGCTCTGGGTATCCTGCTTTTCGGTCTGGGACAATGGAGTGCGTTGATTGGCGCTGTGGTGGCGGGGCTGCTGGTGGGGCTCAGTTCGCTGTTTGTGGCACGCAGTTCCGCGTTGCATCACGATGCCGCGCTTTCCATCATTCACTCTGCCGCCTTTGCGCTTGGTTATGTCATTCTCGTGCGTCTCGGGCTGCAGCAGAGGGTGGATGACTGGCTATTCGGCAACATTTTGAGCATGGGCTTTGCCGATCTCTGCGTGGCTTATGCCATCGGCGCGCTCGCCCTGCTGGGCATCACGATTTTCAAGCGTCCGCTGCTCCTGTGGCTCTTTGACCCGCGCACGGCCACCAGCTTGGGATTGCCGACCCGAACGATCAGCTAC
Source organism: uncultured Akkermansia sp. (assembly GCA_947588645.1). Lineage (GTDB taxonomy): Bacteria > Verrucomicrobiota > Verrucomicrobiia > Verrucomicrobiales > Akkermansiaceae > Akkermansia. The sequence goes on from CANPYO010000033.1 coordinate 20,716, forward strand.
GCCGTGTACGCGCTCATCGTGTTGGCGCTCGTTTCCTCGCTGCAAGCGGTAGGAGCGTTACTTACCCTGGGGCTGCTTGTGGCGCCGGCGGGTATCATGCGCCTGCTCACCAACCGAGCCTCCACGATGTTCCTGGGCGCCGGCATGATCGGCGGCGGTTGCTCAGCGCTCGCCTTTTTTCTTTCCTATCCGTTGAACCTGCATCTCGGCGCCACCATCATTTTGCTGTTGGGCGTCGTGTTTTGCCTCGCCTGGCTTTTCGGAAAAAGGAAACGACAAACGCATTGAAAAGGCGTTGACCATTTACGATTTACGATTTACGATTTACGATTTACGATTTACGATTTACGATTTGGAAAATTCGCACGCCTGCGGCGTGGGGAGGCGGAGCAGGGGAGAGCGGAATGTGATGAAGCTGTGCGTGGGGGTGGTTAGAAAGCGGCGGAGGCGGCTGACGCCGCCTATGTACGATGTACGATTTGCAAAGTTTGCGCGCGTTGCGCGGAGGGGAGGGGAATTAGCGCGGGCAGTAGCAAATGCGCAGGGGGATGGAGAGGATATGAGCCGCATGCAGATCGGTCATGATGGCGCAGAACTGTTGCCAAGCAGCTAAATCCGGAGAGGAGATACAGCCTTCCGATCCATAACGCTCTGCAAAGTGCAGCATCAGAAACGTGCGTCCGGTGCCGGGCGGGTCGGGCACACGAAAGCCGCGTAATTTGCCGGTGCGCTCGGTGCCCAACTCGGTGCTGCCGATGTCGGGGAAGCAGGTGTCCGGGAGATCGGCAGGATTGTAGGCGCCCCATGCGGTATCTTCCGGAACGAGTCCGGCGCGGGCGAAGGGGCTGTTTGCGCTCATCCAGCCGCCGGTTTGCACGGGCATTTCAAGCAGTAAGCGGTGCAGGGCAGTGGAGCGTAAACGCAGCACACCGAGCCTCACGCAACCGGAGGCGCACAGGGAACGGCGCTGCTCCTCACGACGAACGGGATTCGCGCTCACGGCGTAGAAAATGACCTCGGCATGTACGCCTAACATTTACGATTTACGATTTACGATTTACGATTTACGATTTACGATTTACGATTTGGAAATTCCCGCGCTTGAGCGCGAATTTTCGATGCGTTTGCGTGGGGGATTATTGCAGAGCCTTGAGGCGGCGCGCCGTGAGCAGCGTGGTCGAGAGCGATTTGCGCAAAGCGTTGACCAGTTCAATGTCCGCCTGGGCTGTTGCGATAGAGCGTCCGATTTGTTCGGATTGCTCAAAGTCGGTAAGTTCAGCGATGAGGCAGGACTCCAGTGAGGCAATGCGGCGCGATACGAAGCGTTCCAGGGCTTCCCCGACCTTTTTTTTCCATGAGTCGAGACGTGCAGCGATATTTTCGCGACCCACGCGACGCCATTCGGGCACGGTTCTGTTGTAGCTGCAGGAACGATTGATCATACCGAGGAAGATGGTTTCCTTCAGAGCTCCCAGGGGGATGGGTGTGCAATCCAGCGGCACATGTTCCCATGCGTTGAGCACGGCTTTCACGTAATCTTTCTCAATTTCTTCAGCCGGGCGGCGTTTCAGGATGGCGGCGCATTGAGCTATTTTTTCTTTCTCCAGCTCGGTGAGTTCGCATATTTTTGCAGGTGAGAGCACGTGCGTTTCCTGTTCTGCCGTCAGGTCGCCCAAATCGTTCTCTGCTTTGGAGCGGATGCGGTTGAGTTCTTGCGCGAGCATATCGTGGGTCATCCAATCTGCGGGGAAATAACCTTCTACCGCGAGATCGAGGATGGCGTCCAAGCGGTTATTGAGCGCCTGTTTCGCCTGATCGGCGAGATAACCGCAGCGTAGACGTCCATCGTGCAGGTTGCTGCTCTCGATAGACTCGCGAAGGCGTGCGGCATCGATAAGTCCGTGTACGGATGCCTGGATCTCGTGGATGTGCGAGATGTGCGTGCGGCTCTGCGCCGCAAAATCTTTGAGGCGATTGTCCAGCCCCTCCAGCGTCTTGAGCAGATAGTCCGCCGAGTTGCGCTGCAGCGTTACCTCCGGGTGGCTTAAGTCTGCCAGCACTTCATTTTCCAACGCATCGAGGTTGGAATCGCGGCGAGAGGGGGTGTCGGCAGAGTCGGGAAGGGGCGTGTCGTGGTGCGAATCAAGCTGCCACCAGGCAAGTCCGGCATTGACCCACGAGCCTGGAATGACCTTGCGGATGAAGTCGCCGAGCTGTTTTTGGGTGGTGACTTGCTGAACCTCCTGCTGCTGCTCCTGATCAGCGGGGGAGAGCCAGAATTGGGCCTCGATACGGTTTTGCACCACGCGGATGGGGCGCTGGGAGCGTTCCATGGCGGCGCGCAGGTAGTCGCGGGTATCCGGCGTGAGTGCGGCAAAGGAACTCTGCACCAGCAGGAAGTAATCCGCATTCTCATTCATCCACTCATGCAGCTCTTCATCGTGCCAGTTGGACGTGAGTCCGTCCATGCCCGGCATATCGATGATGCCGATGCCGGCCTGGAGCAGACGGGCTTTTGGCTCAACCAGGAAAATGGCGGCGCAACCGGCGCTGGTATGTCCCTGCGCCCAAGCATCCAGATTCGCCTGGGTGATGTTGCGGCGATCAATTGAAATTTTTTCGTGAAATTCAGGCGGAGCAATGTGGCGCAGGTAGTCGATGACCAGCTCAAAGAGCTCTTGCTCGCTTAGCGAGTCTGCAGCCAGCGGGGAAAACAGTTCCATGCGCTCGGTGCCGTCATCGCTCGCCAAGATAATCATAGGCAGGCGCGTCGTTTCCAATCCCAGCTTGGTGGCGCATAGATTGCGGCGTGCCAAGCAGTTGGTGAGCGTCGATTTCCCGCTTTTCACTGACCCGATAGTCGCCATGAGTAACAACTTGGAATCGAAGCGTGCCAAGCTGCGGCGCACCTCTCTGCTCCCACGCGTCAGAACTGTGCGCAGTTCGGGGCTCGCCTCGCTCATCCCCTCTATCTTGTCCGCATACCCGCGCGCTTCCTCGCACAGGGCTCTGAGTTGCTCATCCATCATGGCTTCAGCATAGTGGAAACGCCCGTGCTTGTCAAGTTGCTTCAATGGACAACCAAGGCAAACGCATTAGAAAATGCGTTTGCCTATGTACGATGGACGATGTACGATGTACGATTTATTAATAATGTGCGCGCTGCGCAAATTTTTTCGGATCATTAATGTATGCTGAAATCCCTTTGGAGCCATCATCATGATGATCTCTTGTTGTCATGATTTTTGATGCGTATAAAGAGAGATATCAGTCAATAAGAGCATTTTCTCTGTTGATGACCTTCTCTCAAATGCGTTTGCCTATGTACGATGGCCGATGGACGATGTACGATTTGGAAATTCGCACGCCTGCAGCGTGGGGAAGCGGAGCGAATGCAGAGCGGAATTTTGAAAGCCGTGCGCGGGCGTAGTTAGAGAGGGACGGGGGAGCTTATGTGCGATGTACGATTTGGAAATTCGAGGATGACGGGAATCATTCTCGCAAGATATCTTCCGCGCTCAGTCTCCCGCCGTCATTCCATGCACCAAACATCTCGCCACGACGGGTGAAATCAATAAACTTTGCGAGGCGTCGGGCGAAGAGATCCGGCTGCTTGCGTTTGATCTGGATGGTATCGATGCGCACGCGACGGTACAGCTCCGGGAAAGAACGAAAATTCCGCCACACGACTTGATCGGCACGCAACGCTGCCAG